>NZ_JAQQPT010000007.1:0-260348 GCF_036688725.1 Pseudomonas lactucae
GTGAGCACAAACGCAAACGCCCCGAACAAGTCGGGGCGTTTGCTGGAACCACCATCAGTGTGTTTTCACACAGCCTGATCAGGTCGGTTTTTTTGTGCATCCCCGTCAAGAAAATCAAGACGCGAAAGCGAAATGGAGTGGAGCGGGTAGAGGGAATCGAACCCTCAACTAAAGCTTGGGAAGCTTTCGTTTTGCCACTAAACTATACCCGCTCAGAGCGGCTGACTTTGTACCAGATGTTCGCCAGGATTTGAAGTTTTTCTTTGAAAATGTGCAGGTTGCGGCGAAGGCGCTCGCGCCGTTGCTCCCTCGCCACATCCCCTTTCACATCGCAAACGCATGCTGCGTCTGGCCTTGGCTGTAGCGCAATCGGCTGACCTGCCGCTCTGACTTCAAGAAGCCCACCACCGCGTCCCGACTGTCCCGACACGCCGCCTTGTGCTCCATATCCAGAAAATGCCCCGTCGCCGCTATGGTGCTGAAGCTGCTGTTGGCCACATGCTGGCCAAACAACTTGGCGTCCTGAGCGCTGGTGTATTCGTCCCATTCGCCGTTAAGGAACAGCACCGGAATGTCGATGGCCTTGGCCGCCTTCAGATAGCACAGCCGATCGCTGTTGAGCACTTGGCTGATATGGAAGTGCATCTGCCCGTATTCGTGCTCGGCCAGGCTGCTCACATGCTTGTAATTGAAGCGCTTGAACAGCGAAGGCAGGTGCTTGCCGATGGTGCTGTTGACCAAGTGGCCGACGCGGTCGCGGTCGAGGTTGCCGAGGTAATCGACGCCCCGCTCCAAGTAGTCGCGCATGGGCGCATTGATCACTGGCGAGAACGAGCTGATCACGGCCTTCTCTACACGTCGCGGGCGCTGGGCGAGTGCGATCAGGGTGGCGGCGCCGCCCCAGGAGAACGACAGCACGTGTTCGGCGGCGAAGTGGTCGATCAGCTCCAGGAGGACCTGGCCTTCGACTTCTTTCGTCAGCATGTGCTCGTGACGGTTGTGGATTTTGGAGCGACCGGCGTAGGGCTGGTCATACAAAACCACATTGAACTGCGGGTGCAGGCTTTTCACGGTTTGGGCGAAGGAGGCCGTGGTGGCCATCGAGCCGTTGACCAGGATGATGGTCTTGGCCGCTGCGTCCGCGCGATAGAACTCCGTGTAAACCCGATACTGACCCTGTATATCCAACACAGCGATTTCTGGCCTCATGTCGTAAGACTCCTGGCAAGCGGGTAGGGCGCGCAGAACACTCTGCACGAGCTTTGTGACAGGTAGGCATACGCCTGGAAGATGAGGGCCCATGTCGGTCCGATGAGGGCTGGCCGACGGGTGTTGTTATGGCGGGCTGTTTGCCTGGAAGGCCCGTGGATCAAGCGCGGGCGAGGGCAAGGTGTTTCTTGGAGGTTATAGGTGACTCGCCAGTCATGTCATGGCGGCTGATTGGGAGTCAAGCACAGGCTCGGGATGTCGCAAGTCGCACAAATGGTTTTTTTGCCATCGGCGGCCGAACGGTCGTCAGATCCGTCGGATTTCCTCAAGGCTCAACGCTCGATATTCACCCGGCGCAAGCGCACTGTCCAACTCAAGCGGCCCCATGCGCTCGCGATGCAGGCCGATCACTTTGTTGTTGAAGTGTCCGAACATGCGCTTTACCTGGTGATAGCGACCTTCGATGATGCTCAAGCGCGCGGTCGTCGGCCCCAGCAATGCCAGTTCGGCGGGTTGGGTGGTGAGGTCTTCAAACGCAAAGTACAGGCCGGCGGCAAACGTCGGCGCGTATTCGGGGCCGATAGTGTCCTCAGTGTGCACCCGGTAAACCTTGGGCAGTTTCGTCGTCGGTTGCGTGAGGCGCCGCGACCACTGGCCGTCGTTGGTGATCAGCATCAGGCCGGTGGTGTTGAAGTCCAGACGGCCGGCGATATGCAGCTCGTCTTTATCCGGCTCATCCAGCAAGTCCAACACGGTCGGGTGCTGCGGATCCGACGTCGCACTCACGCAACCCTGCGGCTTATGCAGCATGAAGTAACGCGCCGGTTTGCCCGCCTGAATGACCTCATCGTCCACGCACACACAACTGAAATCACGAACGTCATGGTGCGGGTCGCTGACCGCCACGCCATCGACGCTCACCCGCCGTTCAACCAACAGGAGGCGCACTTGCCGACGATTGAGCCGGGGCAAGTTGCTCAGGAAGCGATCAATCCGCATTGCGGCCACGCAGCTGTTCGTCCACCTGGGCGCAGCGCGGGCACAGGCAGGCGCTGTTGCGCAACTCATCGGGCAGCGCCTGGAGCACCGCCGGGTCGATAGTGACGCTGTAGCACCAGCAGGCCTGGTCGGCGGTGCGCGGGTCGGCCAGGGTGCAGTCGTTGCGGGCACCGCAGGCGGGGCAAAGGCTTGGCGTGGTCATGGGGCGGGCGGCATCGGGCAAGGTTCACTCGGACCTGCACGATACAGCGCCAACCCACGACAGGCTACTTACAGCTGGAACTTGCTGACCAGCACGTTGAACGAGGTGGCCAGGCGCGACAGGTCCTGGCTGGAGGCGTTGGTCTGGTGGGCGCCGGCGGCAGTCTGGGTGGACAGGTCCTGAATGTTCAGTAGGTTACGGTCCACTTCACGGGCGACCTGGGCCTGTTCCTCGGAGGCGGACGCGATCACCAGGTTACGCTCGTTGATCTTCGCCACGCTGGCGGTGATGCGCTGCAACGCCTCGCCGGCATTTTGCGCCAGGCTCTGGGTATTGTTGGCCCAGCTCAGGCTTTTGTTCATCGCCGCCACGGCGCCATCTGCACCGACCTGGACGGCACCGATCATTTTCTCGATGTCGACCGTAGACACCTGGGTGCGATGGGCCAATGCCCGCACTTCGTCGGCGACCACCGCAAAACCGCGACCTTGCTCACCGGCGCGGGCCGCTTCAATCGCCGCGTTGAGCGCCAGCAGGTTGGTCTGGTCGGCGATGGCGCGGATCACATCGATGACGTTGCCGATCTCGCGTACCTGGTTGGCGAGGCTCTCGACCGATTGCGTCGATTCATTGATCTCCACCACCATCGAACGCATGCCGGACACGGCCTGTGCCACTTGCTCGCGGCCGTCCTCGGCTTCGGTGGTGGCCTGACGCGAGGCTTCGGAAGTAGACACCGCGTTGCTCGCCACTTCGTCGACCGCCGCAGTCATCTGGTTCACCGCGGTCGCTGCTTGCTGAATTTCATCATTCTGGCGGGTCAGGCCACGGCTGCTCTCGTCGGTGACCGCGCTGAGTTCTTCGGCGGCCGATGCCAACTGGTCGGAGGCATTGGCGATTTCCATCAGGGTGCTTTTCAATCCGCTCTGCATGTCGGACAGCGCCATCAGCAGTTGCCCGGCTTCGTCGGTGCGCTCGGTGATGATCGCTTGGGTGAGATCGCCCTTGGCAATGCGCTGTGCGCTCTGCACCGCCTGAGCGATAGGGCGGGTGATCAGCCGCGTAATCAGCACACCAATGATGATCGCGATAATGAACGCCAGCACGATACCGCTGATCATCCAGGTCAATGCGCTGTTGCGCAGTTCATCGGCGGCGATGGCCCCTTCCTTGATCTGCCGGTTGTTGGACTCGATCATCACGCGGATCAGCTCGCGCGCCTGGCGGAACAGTTCATTGTTGGTGGTATTGAGCTGTGTGCGTGCCTGTTCGAGCTGACCGCTTTCCAGCATTGACATGATGCGATCCGAGCTGCTGATGTAGGCCGGCCAGATCTGGTCGAGCGTGTCGCCCGCTGCCCGTTCGTCAGCTTCCAGTGGGGTGGCGCGATAGGTGGCAAAGGCCGCCTGGCTGCGTTTGAGTTCGTTGGCGATGTCCTGGCGTACGCGGTCGCGGTCCTGCTGGGGCACATCGCCCTTGCTGGCATCCATCAATCGGTACAAACCACGGTTATGGGCGACCAGGCCGTTGAGGGTCGCGGCGGTATTGCTGACCGACAGTAAATTGTTCGAAAACGTCTTTTCCAGGGCGTTGGCGAGGCGCACGACGCCCTTGATACCCAAAAGACCGACCCCGAGGGTAACCAGGGCGCACAGCAGAAATGAAAGCAGCAGTTTGGTTGAGATTTTCATGAATCGAATCCGGCGAGGTTAGCGAAGGGCTTACGCTAGAGCCTCCCTGATCTTGCGTAGTGTCATAGTGACATCATCTCAATCCGAATAGTTTCGAGCCAGAAAAATTTACTTAATCGTTAAAGCAGCAGGTCAGTTGGGCGCTATATGCTGCGTACGCTTCATGCGGGGACATCAACGTTCTGCATTGATGTATCAAGTTGTTACCAGAACGCACCAGATTCGCTTTTTGATGTCAGATATTTCGTCATTCAGTGAAAGCTGAATGCCGCCCTCCCGCGTCGCTGGAGGTGCTCTTCCGCGGTCCAGGAGGCCGCCATGTATCGACGACTGCTGCTCAGCGCTTTACTCGGTCTAACCCTTTCGGCCTGTGTGCCCTATTACGATGGAGGTCGCAGTTACTACCGTTCCGAGGTCTACACGTCGCCGGCACCGGCCTATTACTACGGCGGTGGCTCAGCGTATCAATACCGCCGGGACTATTACCCGTCGCCGCGCTATTACGCACCCGCGCCACGTTACTATTCGGCGCCGCGTTATTACCAGCCGGCACCACGCTACTATCCGTCGGGACCCAGAGCCGGTTATCGGCCTTATCCGAACCAGGGCTGGGGGGATCGCTGGGGCAACGGCGGGCATGGACGCGGCGGGGATCGCGGGGATCGCGGTGATCATGGACATGGCCGGGGCGGCCATCGTTGACAGGTCTTGAATGCAAAGCGGCGCATGAAGCGCCGCTTTTTTATGCGCCAAGGTTTCAGTAGTCGGACAGATCCGCCAGCGGGTGCCGGCCCTCCCAGGCTTTGTTGAAGTGCGCCTGCACCACCGCATCCGGGAGCGTATGCACATCCGGCCAATGCCAACGGGGCGTCTGGTCCTTGTCGATCAACCGCGCACGCACCCCTTCGCTGAACTCCGGGTGACGGCAGCAATTGAGGCTCAGGGTGTATTCCATCTGGAATACCTGGGCCAGCGACAAATGACGGGCGCGCTGGATCTGTTCCCACACCAGGTGCGCGGTCAGCGGGCAGCCTTCGCTGAGTGTCTTGCCGGCGCGGCTGAACAGCGGGTCGGCGTGATCGCGCAATTGGCTCAAGGCGCGCCAGGCGGAGCGCACGTCACCCACGTCCAGCCACTCGTCGATCTGTGCCCGGCGCGGCAGCCATTGGGCCTCGGGTAGTTGATCGACAGCTTCCTGGGCCAGGGCCTTGAACAGGCTGTTGAGCTGCATCGCGGTCTGTTCCTGCCAGTTCAATTGCAGCAAGCCTTCGATCAGTTCGTCTTGTTGGTCGTCGCGCAGGAAGCGGTCGGCCAGGCCCAGGTCCAGGGCGTCACGGCCGTTGACATGGGCTCCGGTGAGGCCCAGGAACAAGCCGAGTTTGCCCGGCAGGCGTGAGAGGAACCAACTGGCACCCACGTCCGGGTAGAGGCCGATGCTGATCTCGGGCATGGCCAAGCGGCTGCTCGGCGTGACGATCCGCACCGCTGCGCTTTGCAGCAGGCCCATGCCGCCGCCCAATACGTAACCGTGGCCCCAGCAGATCAGCGGTTTGGGGAAGGTATGCAGGCGATAATCGAGACGGTATTCCGCCGCGAAGAACTGCGCGGCCAGGGCGGGCACCTCGCCGGGTTGTTCGCGGCAGGCCAGGGCCAGGCTGCGCACTTCGCCACCAGCGCAAAAGGCCTTGGGGCCGTTGCCGCGCAATAGCACGCAGACGATGTTCGGGTCTTTGGCCCAGGCATCCAGACGGTCGCCCAGCGCCAGGATCATCGGCAGGGACAGGGCATTGAGGGACTTTTCAGCGTCGAGGCTGGCGATGCCGATGCGGGCACCGTCGCTGCCGGTCAGCTCTTCGAAGTGCAGGTTCATCGTGACCTCAATCGGGAAGGTGAAGGATGAGTATGATCGCTCGGCAGGAAAGTGCCGGTGGTGTGTCAGATCAATTGACAACCGGGGCCGGCTTTCCTAGGGTTCGCCTCATTATTTTTTACAAGACAACTCGATCATGACCGAAGGCGACCGTATCAAACTCGAACCCAGCTGGAAACACGCCCTGCGCGATGAGTTCGACAAGCCCTACATGAGTGAGCTGCGCGAATTCCTGCGCCAGGAACATGCCGCCGGCAAAGAGATCTATCCGCCGGGCCCGCTGATCTTCAACGCGCTCAATTCCACCCCGCTGGACAAGGTCAAGGTGGTGATCCTCGGCCAGGACCCTTACCACGGTCCCGGCCAGGCCCATGGCCTGTGTTTCTCGGTACAACCGGGTGTGCCGGCGCCGCCGTCGCTGGTCAATATCTATAAAGAACTCAAGCGCGACCTGAATATCGACATTCCCAACCACGGCTACCTGCAAAGCTGGGCCGACCAGGGCGTGTTGATGCTCAACACCACCATGACCGTGGAACGCGCCAACGCCAATGCCCATGCGGGCAAGGGCTGGCAGTTCTTTACCGATCGGATTATCGAAGTGGTCAGCGCGCATCAGCCGCACCTGGTGTTCCTGCTCTGGGGTGCCCATGCGCAGAGCAAGCAGAAGCTGATCGATGCCACCAAGCACCTGGTACTGACGTCGGTGCACCCGTCGCCATTGTCGGCGTATCGCGGGTTTTTGGGCTGCGGGCATTTCAGCCGCACCAACAAGTTTCTTGAGCAGAATGGCGAGACGCCGATTGAGTGGCGGTTGCCGCCGCTCTAGGCCAAGCACATTCAAATGTGGGAAGGGCGGCTTGCCCCCGATAGCGATGAATCAGGCACGGATGCTTTAACTGAGCCACTGCTATCGGGGCGCAGGCATCTACACAACTCCCGGTGAGCGAAAAATCTACGGTGAATGGGCTGTTGTGGTGAGCGGGCGGATTTTCAGCTTTTAAAAATGGTGTAGATGCTCATGCTGCGATAGCCATTGGTATCTACAGAACTTGAGCGCCCCCTGCTACGCATCATTCTATTAAAGTTGTGTAGATACCTATGGCCATCGGGGGCAAGCCCTCCCACATTTGAACTGCCTTGAAGGTTTAGATTTTTTCCGGCTGACGGTTCCAATGCCTGAACAACGGCTCCGCCAGAAACAACACAAACAACAACCTCATCACCTGCATCGCCGTCACCAATGGCACCGACAGTTGCAGGGTCTCGGCCGTAAGGCTCATCTCGGCAATGCCGCCGGGCATCATGCCCAAGGTCAACGAGCGCAGGTCCAGGTGGGTGAGGGCGCTCAAGCCCACCGCCGCCAGCGTCGCCAGCGCCATGGTCAAGGCCGTGCCGATCAAGGTACGCCCCAGAAACGACGGCGCACTGCGAAAGAACTGACGATTGAAGTGGCAACCCAGGCCGCTGCCGATCAGCCATTGGCCGATCTGGCTGCCGCCGTCGGGCAGGCCGATGTGCAGGTCCCACACGACACTGGCGGTGGCGCTGACCAACAACGGTCCGAACAACCACGGGTTTGGCTGACGCAAACGCTGCCAGCCCCACGCCACCAGCGCGCCGACGGGAAACAGCAAGGCCAGCCACGCCCAGCTCACCGGCGCGGGATGAAACTGCGGCGCACCGCCCCCCAGCAAATACTTGAAGATCGCCGGCACACACAGCACCACCACCAGCACCCGCAAACTCTGGCCCGCCGCGACACGGCTGAGCACCGCGCCATTGCGGGCGCCGAGGTTGACCATCTCGCCGGAGCCGCCCGGCATGCTGGAGAAAAACGCGGTGGCGCGGTCTTCACCGCTGCGGCGCATCAGCCACACGCCGACCACGCTCGACAGGCTGGTGACCAGCGCGCCGAAGAAGATCAGGCCGAAGTGGCTCATCACCTGCTCGATCACCAACGGCGTGAAATGCAGGCCGATGCCGATGCCCACTACCCATTGGCCGCATTTGCGCCCGCCGGGGATCTCGGCCAACTGCCACGGCGTGAGGCAACGCACCAGGATGATCGCCAGCAGCGAGCCGACCATATACGGCAACGGCCAGCCGACGAGGCTGGCCAGGTAACCGCCGGCCAAGCCGACCAGCGGTGTTGCCCACCAATGTTTAAAGGTGACCTCAGACATCGGCCAAGGCACGACGCTGGAGCGCACGTTTACGCCAGATACGCAGCAGCGGTACAAGCAGCATGATCGCGGTCAGCACCCAGACGCCAAAGGTGATCGGGCTCGACCACAGAATTTCCAGTGCCCCGTTGGAAATCGACAGCGCCCGGCGCAGGTTCTGTTCCATCAGGCCGCCGAGGATAAAGCCCAGCAGGACCGGCGACAGTGGGAAGTCCAGCTTGCGCAGGATGTAGCCGAAGATACCGATGCCGACCATCAGGAACAGGTCGAAGGTGGTGGCGTGCACTGCGTACACACCGATCGCGGTGATGATGGCGATCACCGGCACCAGCGCCCAGTTTGGTACGGCGAGGATGCGTGTGAAGATGCGGATCATCGGAATGTTGAGGATCACCAGCATGATGTTGGCGATAAACAACGACGCGATCAGGCCCCAGACGATGTCCGGTTGCTGTTGGAACAGCAGCGGGCCGGGGGTGATGTTGTACAGCGACAGCGCGCCGATCATCACCGCCGTGGTACCCGAACCTGGAACACCCAGGGTCAGCATCGGCACCAGGGCGCCACAGGCCGAAGCACCGATGGCGGTTTCCGGTGCCGCCAGGCCACGCATATCGCCCTGGCCGAATTTGCCGCTGGCACCGGCCAGGCGTTTCTCGGTCATATAGGCAACGGCTGAAGCCAGCGTCGCGCCGGCACCCGGCAGTACGCCCATGATGAAGCCCAACACGCCGCAACGGATGTTAACCACGAATACCGAAGAAGCTTCCTTCAGGTTGAACATCATGCGTCCGGTGGCTTTTACCGCTTCCTGGCCACGGTGGGTTTTTTCCAACAGCAACAGAATCTCGCTGATGGAGAACAGGCCCAATACCAGCACGACAAACTGGATACCGTCGGTGAGGTGGATGTTGTCGCCGGTAAAACGGTACACACCGCTGTTGGCGTCGATGCCGACCGCCGAGAGGAACAGGCCGATCAGCGCTGCTACGAAGGTCTTCAGCGGCTTGTCACCGGCCATGCCACCGAGGCAGACAATCGCGAACACCATGAGTACGAAATATTCCGCCGGACCAAAGGCAATCGCCCATTTGGCCAGCAACGGGGCAAACAGCACCATGCCGCAGGTGGCGATAAACGCGCCGATGAACGAACTCCACGCCGATAACGACAACGCCACGCCGGCCAGGCCTTTACGGGCCATCGGGTAACCGTCGAGGGTGGTCATCACGGTGGACGCTTCGCCTGGGATGTTCAGCAGGATCGAGCTGATACGACCGCCGTATTCACAGCCCAGGTACACGGCCGCCAACAGAATCAGCGCCGACTCCGGCGGCAGGCCCAGGGCGAACGCGATGGGGATCAACAGCGCCACGCCGTTGATCGGGCCCAGCCCCGGCAACAGGCCGACCACGGTGCCGATCAGGGTGCCGCACAACGCGGTGATCAGGTTGTAAGGGGACAGCGCAACGCCGAAGCCCTGGCCCAAATAGCCGAAAGTATCCATATCAGTTCTCCAGAACGTCTAGCAGGCCGAGGGGCAGCGGAACATCCATGACCTTATCGAACAGCAGATAAAGACCGATGGCCATCAGGCTGATGATCACTACGCTGGGCACCCAGCGACCGCCATACAGGCGCGCCATGGGAATACCGATCAACATGCTGCTGAGGATGAAACCGAGCGGTTCGAAGCAGGCGGCAAACACGATCAGCAGGCCAACGCAGATGCCGATCTTGACCAGGGTGTCGCGGTCCAGCGCCGGTTCCTCTTCGGTGTGCCTGGTCGGTTGCGGGCGAATCAGCATGTAGATCAACGCCAGGCTCATCAGCCCGAGCATCAACAGCGGGTAGGCACGAGGCCCTACCGGCTCGTAGGAAAACGCCGCCTGATACGGCCAGGCCATCAGTGCCAGGCCGGCACAGGCCAGCAACAGCACAGCGGCAAAAATGCGTTGTAAGAGCATGTCGAAATCCTGGGCCACGCCTCTTGTGGAAGAGGACGTGGCCGCGCAAGAAAGGAGGGGCGTTTACTGGATCAGGCCGAACTCTTTGGCCAGCACTTTGTAGTCAGCCACCTGTTTCTTCACGTAGGTGTCCAGTTCCGGGCCGGTCATGGCGAACGGGAACAGCTCGCGCTGGTCACGCAGCTTGGCGAACTCGTCGGAGGCCAGCAGTTTGTCGAAGGTGTCCTTCCACCAGGCGTAGTCGGCATCGCTGACTTTTGGCCCCAGGTAGAAACCGCGCACCACCGGCCATACGATGTCGTAGCCTTGCTCTTTGGCGGTCGGGATGTCCTTCATTTCCGGCTCGTCCAGGCGCTTCTCGGAGAACACTGCCAGCAGGCGCATGTCACCGCTGAGAATGTGCGGCATGGAGTCGGAGATGTCGGTACTGCCGACCTGGATGTGACCACCGAGCAGGGCCGTGGCGATTTCGCCGCCGCCTTCAAGGGCCACGTAACGCAACTCGCGCGGGTTGATCCCGGCGGCCTTGGCGATCAGCGCGGTTTGCATCCAGTCCTGGCTGCCGACAGTGCCGCCGGAACCAATCACCACGCTGCCTGGATCTTTCTTCAAGGCTTTTACGAGATCGTCGAGGGTCTTGTAGGGCGAATCGCTTTTCACCGCGATGGCGCCGTAGCTGGTGCCGACCGCCGCCAACCAGCGCACGGCGCTTTCGTCGAAACGTCCGAATTTGCCCTGGGCCAGGTTCAACAGCGAACCGCTGGACCACGCCACCAGGGTGCCGCCATCCGCAGGGCGCTGCGCGACCACCGCGTTGTAGGCCACCGCACCCACGCCGCCGGGCATGTAGGTCACGCGCATCGGTTTGCTCAGCAACTTCTCGTTGACCAGCGCGCTTTGCGCCAGTTTGCAGGTCAGGTCAAAACCACCGCCGGGGGAGGCCGGGGCGATGCATTCCGGACGCTTGGGCTCATCGGCGGCCAGCAGTTGGCCAGCGAACAGCACGCAGCCGGCGGCGAGGGCCAATTTACGCAGTGAAGGGGTCATGGTGATCTCCATCGTTGTTGTTATGGGGTTCTACTTACCAGAGGGCGACGCTGTAGCTGACCAGCACACGCATTTCGTCCGCGTCACGGGCCGAATAGTTGGAGCGGTACGTGGCATTGCGCAGGCGCACGGCCACGTCCTTGAACGTACCGGTTTGCACCACGTACTTGATCTCGGTGTTGCGCTCCCACTCTTTGCCGGTGTCGCCGTTCTTGAGCTTGATGTTGTCACCCGACAGGTAACGGCTCATGAAGCTCAGGCCTGGAATGCCCAGCTTGGCGAAGTCGTAGTCGTAGCGCGCCTGCCAGGAACGCTCCTCGGCGCCGGCAAAGTCGTTGATCTGCACGAAGTTGACCAGGTACGGGTCGCTGCCATCCACATACGGGAAGGCGCTGTCGCCGGACATGTGCTGGTAGCCGGCGCTGAGCTTGTGGCCATTGAGGGCATAACTGAACAGGCCGTTGAGGGAGGTGTTGTCGATCTTGCCGCCACGGGCCGCGCCGGTGTCATCGCTGATGGCCAGGCGCAGGTCGGCGGCGAAGGTGCCGGGGCCCATCGGGCGCGCGGCGACCAGGCCGAGGAAGTGCTGGCGGTACACGTCGTCGAGCTGGGCGAAGTGGTAGCTGCCGGTAATCTTGTCGGCGAACTTGTAGTCCACGCCACCGAAGTTGAAGTGTTTGCCAGTGGCACCGCTGAGAAACCGGCTGTTCTTGTTATTGAGCGCGATGTCTTCGTAATTGCTGTCGTCGCGGTCCTTGGCCTTGTCCAGGCGGCCGCCGGTGAACGTCAGGTTCTTGAACTCCTTGGAGGTCAGCAGGCCACCATTGAACGTCTGCGGCAGAATGCGCCCGTCGTTGGGCTTGAGAATCGGCAGTTCAGGCATCAGCGAGCCGATTTTCAGCTCGGTGGCGGAAATTTTCACTTTGCCGGTCAACCCCAGCTTGGAATACTCGTCGGCGGCGCGGCCATCGTCGTGGGTGGGCAGCAGGCCGGTGCCGGTGCGGTCGGGGCTGGAGTCGAGCTTGACGCCGAGCATGCCCAGCGCATCCACGCCAAAACCGACGGTGCCGTCGGTGTAGCCCGATTGCAGGTTGAGCATGAAGCCCTGAGCCCATTCGTCGCGCTTGGATTGCTGGGCACTGGTGCCATCGCGAAAGTCGCGGTTGAAGTACATGTTGCGGGTTTCCAGGGTCGCGCTACTGTCTTCGAAGAAGGCAGCCTGGCTAAGCGGCGAAAAGCCGGCAAGGGCAGCGGCACTGGCGAAGGCGGTCTGGGTCAGGCGGGAAAAACGAACAGGCGGACAAGCCTGGGGCTGTGTCGACAGCATCGTGGTGCACTCCGTTATTGTTCTTATTTTGACGAAAACGCATCGAGGCGTTTTTCGGGCGCTACGGTTGAGGTAGCTGGGCAGGCAGGGCCTACCGTGTCTGGATGCTAAAGGGCGAAGCTTTCACTAACCTTTCAATCGCCTTTCAATGTTTTCGGGCTTCACAGGCCAGGCGGCGCCTGTAAACTGCCCGGCAAAGCGTGGCGCCGACCACCCCTGAACGAGGTAGAAATCCATGCGTGTCCTCTTGGTTGAAGACCACCTGCAGCTCGCCGAAAGTGTCGCCCAGGCGCTCAAGAGCACGGGTTTGACCGTTGACGTGCTGCACGATGGCGTGGCCGCGGACCTGGCCTTGAGCAGTGAGGATTACGCGGTCGCCATCCTCGACGTGGGCCTGCCGCGCATGGATGGTTTCGAGGTGCTGGCGCGCTTACGGGCGCGTGGGAAAAATCTGCCGGTGTTGATGCTGACCGCGCGCAGTGACGTGAAAGACCGCGTGCATGGCCTGAACCTGGGCGCCGATGACTACCTGGCCAAGCCGTTCGAGTTGACGGAACTGGAGGCGCGGGTCAAGGCGCTGCTGCGCCGCAGCGTACTGGGCGGCGAGCGCCAACAGACCTGCGGTGTGCTGGTATACGACCTCGACACGCGACGGTTCACCGTGGGCGGCGAGTTGATGACGCTGACCTCCCGCGAGCAAGCCGTGCTGGAAGCCTTGATTGCCCGCCCAGGCCGGGTGATGAGCAAGGAGCAGCTCGCCTCTCAGGTGTTCGGCCTGGACGAAGAGGCCAGCGCGGACGCCATCGAAATCTACGTGCACCGCCTGCGTAAGAAACTCGACGGCCAGCCCATCGCCATCGTGACCTTCCGCGGCCTCGGCTACCTGCTGGAAGCCCGCGATGCATAAGCCCAGCAGCCTGCGCTGGCGCCTGCTGTGGAACCTGGCGCTGCTGCTGGTGTTGTTGATGCTGGCCAGCGGCATGAGTGCCTATTGGAACGGGCGCGAAGCCGCCGACACCGCCTATGACCGCACCTTGCTGGCCTCGGCGCGGACCATCGCCGCGGGCCTGACCCAGGTGGACGGTACCCTCAGCGCCAACGTGCCCTATGTGGCCCTGGACACCTTCGCCTACGACAGTGCCGGGCGCATCTATTACCAGGTCAATGACATCCACCAGAAGCTGATCTCTGGCTACGAGAACCTGCCTGGGCCGCCGCCCGGCACGCCGCGAACCGATGACTATCCGGCGCTGGCGCGGTTTTACAACGCCAAGTATCAGGGTCAGCAAGTGCGGGTAGTAAGCTTGCTGAAGGCCGTTTCCGAACCGAACATGAACGGCATGGCGGAAATCCGCGTGGCCGAAACCGATGAAGCGCGGGTGAGCATGGCCCGCAGCCTGATGGCTGACACCTTGCTGCGCCTGGGCATGCTCGCCATCGGCGCGTTGCTGCTGGTGTGGTTTGCCGTGAGTGCTGCGCTGCGCCCGCTGGAGCGCCTGCGCACGGCGGTGGAAGAGCGTCAGCCCGACGACCTGCGGCCGTTGCCGCTGGTGGAGGTGCAGCATGAATTCGGGCCGTTGGTGCGCTCCCTCAATCACTTCACCGAACGCCTGCGCGGCCAGTTCGAACGCCAGGCGCAGTTTATTGCCGATGCCGCCCATGAGCTGCGCACGCCATTGGCCGCGCTCAAGGCTCGGCTGGAGCTGGGCTTGCGCGCTGAAGACCCCGTCACGTGGCGCAGCACTCTGGAAACTGCCGCCCAAGGCACTGATCGGCTGACCCACCTGGCCAACCAATTGCTGTCCCTGGCCCGCATCGAAAACGGCGCCCGGGCCATTGCCGAGGGTGGCGCGCAGTTGCTGGATTTGAGTCAATTGGCCCGCGAGCTGGGCATGGCCATGGCGCCCCTGGCGCATGCGCGCGGTGTGGCGTTGGCGCTGGAGGCTGACGAGCCGGTGTGGCTGCGCGGCGAGCCGACGCTGCTTAACGAGTTGCTGAGTAACCTGGTGGACAACGCTCTGGCGCACACGCCGCCCGGCGGCAACGTGATTCTGCGAGTAACGGCGCCGGCGGTGCTGGAAGTGGAGGATGACGGGCCGGGGATTCCGGCGGACGAACGCGACCGGGTGTTCGAGCGCTTCTATCGGCGCAGCCAGCAAGGCATGGGTACTGGCCTGGGGCTGGCGATTGTCGGTGAAATCTGTCGGGCGCACCTGGCGCAGATCAGCCTGCACGATGGCGAGCGGGCGGGGTTGAAGGTGCGGGTGAGTTTTATCGCCGGTTGATCAATAAAACATCGAGCGTGCTTCATCCAGCTCGATGCGCAGCTTCTCGCTGTAGGGATCAATTTTCAGTTTCTTCATCGCCGGCACGCTTGAGACATCCACTCTTGCCAGCGGGTGCTCTGTACCGCGATGGCAATACAGCATGGCGATCTGTACCAGGTCGATATAGTCGAGGCTGGCGGAGTCGCGCTCCAGGTTCAGGTACTGGCCCGGCAGTTTGGCCAGCATTTCCGGAAAGTCCCAGCCACTGAGCAGTTTGTCACCCAGCACCGGGTGGATGCTGTCGATCACATGGTTGAGGCTGACCGGGTCTGAAAGCAGTTCGTAATGGTCTTCGGCGTAGGTGAGGATCGGCAGCACGCCGATCTGGTGCACCAGGCCGCCCAACGCTGCCTGGTCCGGCTTGAGCTGGCTGTGGCTGCGGCACAGGGCGTAACTGACGCCCGCCACCTCCAGGCTGCGGCGCCACACATCGCGCATCTTTTGTTCAACGGTTTCGGAGCGGGCGTGGAAGATCTGTTCCATCACCAGGCCGATGGCCAGGTTGCTGCTGTAGTTGGTGCCCAGCCGCGTGATCGCGGTGTGCAGGTCGGTGACTTCCTGGGTCGCACGCAGCAGTGGGCTGTTGACCACTTTGATCAGGCGCGCCGACAGCGCGGTGTCGCGACCGATCACTTTGCTCAAATGGTTGATGCTGATTTCCGGGTCTTCGGCGGCCTGACGGATGTTCAGGGCCACTTCCGGCAATGTCGGCAGAACCAGGTCATCGTTGTCGATGGCCTTGATCAAAGCCTGTTGGACTCTTTCCTCCAGCTTGTTCATTCATGTTCTCTAGGGTGTTGCAAAAAAGGTACGGCGATTAACGCTGGATCTCTCGATCGCGGTCGAGTGTGTAAGGCAGTTCGAGCAGATGCAGGCCGGGACCTTCGAGTGTGCCTAGGTGCACATCGCCACTATCGGCTGCTTCGGCCTGCAAGACTGCCAGAAGTTCAATCGACAGGTCAGCTTTTGCGGCAATCACCACTTCGCCGATTGCACTGTTATGGCTGGGGGAAAACAACGGTGTACCTGGCTCGGGCATCTGGGCTGCATCGAGTTTCAAGCGATACAGGCGGCGCTTGAGTTTGCCCAGGTACTGCATGCGCGCGACGATTTCCTGGCCTGTGTAGCAGCCCTTCTTGAAGCTGACGCCGCCCACGGCTTGCAGGTTGAGCATCTGCGGGATGAACAGTTCGCGGGTCTGCGGCATGACCTGGCCGATGCCGGCGCGGATCTGGCCCAGCAGCCAGTCATTCAGAGGGGCTTCGTCCAAGTGTGCGGCCAACTGGCTGCGCACGGTGTCGGCGCTTTCGGCAGGCACCCAGAGTTCGGCGCGGTCGGGGGAAACACGAATGGCGATCAGGTGTTCGGCGCGGGCGACGCTGTCGGTCTCGGCGGGTAGCCCAAGGCCAAGCCCGGTGAGCAGGTGATCGCCGTTGGCTACACCGAAACGCACCCAGGCGGCGCTTTCGTCGGTGAGTTTGGATTTGGAGAACACGGCATACTTTTTCAGGTCAGCCAGTTGGGGTTCCAGCAGCTCGCTGGCCATGGCCAGCAACACACCATCACCTTGCAATACGATGCGAAAGCTCGACTGCATGCGACCTTTTTGCGTGCAGCGCGCACCGAGGCTGGCCTGGGTATCGCTCAGGTAATTGAGGTTGCAGGTCAGTTGGCCCTGCAGGAACTTGGCAGCGTCGGCGCCGCGGACGGCGAGAACGCCTTCGTGGGACAGGGGACAGAAGAAAGCAGAGTCGGCCATGGGTCATCGCAGGTCAAAAAGTCATGGGTGCATCATAGAGGGGCGCCCGGCAAATGGATAGTTTCCAGATGGGGCGACCAAAGCCGAGTGTTCCCTCGCAGTCGGGCCTGTATACTGGCGCGCTATTTGAGGAGCGTTCCATGGTCGAAGAAGTAGAAATCAATCGCCTCTACTGGCACAGCCGTCGTGGCATGCTGGAGCTGGACGTGTTGTTGGTGCCTTTCACCAAAGAGGTGTACGCGACGCTCAATGAGGTGGATCGCGACCTTTATGTTCGGCTGCTGGAATGTGAAGACCAGGACATGTTCGGCTGGTTCATGGAGCGTGCCGAGTCTGAAGACCCGGAGCTGCAGCGCATGGTTCGGATGATCCTGGATCGTGTCCAGCCCAAGTAATCATTTTGAATGCCGCTGGCAGGCCTCGCGGCTGCTGCTGGTGGCGTATCTGCTTGCCCAGTTGTTCGCGCTGGGTGCGTGGTTGTTTATCGATGTGCCGTTCTCAAGCCTGGGTGTGCTGGTGTGCCTGGCGCATGCCGCTTGGGTGTTGCCACGGCATGTCCTGCTGACGCATCGTTCATCGATTCGAGGCCTGCGCCGTGATGAGGCGGGCTGGCAACTGTTCAGCGCTGAGCGCGGCTGGCACGGCGTGCAGTTGCGCCCTGACAGCCTGGCGTTGCCGCTGATGGTGGTGCTGCGCTATCGAGTGCCGGGTGAATGGCGCGTGCGCTCGATCTGCGTACCTTGCGACGCACAGGTCGCCGATCTGCACCGGCGCCTGCGGATACGCCTGAAGTTCAGCCGGCGTAGGTGGTTGGCACCAGAATAGTGTCGCGTGCTTCGGGCAGCATCTGCGGGTAGTCGAGGGTGTAATGCAGACCCCGGCTTTCCTTGCGTTCCATGGCCGAACGGATCATCAGCTCGGCCACCTGGGCCAGGTTGCGCAGCTCGATCAGGTCGCGGCTGACTTTGTAGTTGCTGTAGAACTCGTCGATTTCATCCAGCAGCAAGCGTACCCGGTGCTGGGCGCGCTGCAGGCGCTTGTTGGTACGCACGATCCCGACGTAGTCCCACATGAAGCGTCGCAGCTCATCCCAGTTGTGGGCGATGATCACGTCTTCGTCCGAGTCGGTCACTTGGCTGGCGTCCCAGCGGGGCAGGGCGGCCGGCACCGGGATGTGCGGCAGTTGTTCGAGAATATCCGACGCGGCCGAGCGGGCGTAGACGAAACATTCAAGCAGCGAGTTGCTGGCCATGCGATTGGCACCGTGCAGACCGGTGAAGCTGGTTTCGCCAATTGCGTACAGGCCCGGCACATCGGTGCGGCCGTGCTGGTCGACCACCACGCCGCCGCAGGTGTAGTGCGCGGCCGGGACCACGGGGATCGGACCTTTGGTGATATCGATGTTGAAGGTCAGGCAGCGCTCGTAAACGGTGGGGAAGTGGGTCTTGATGAAGGCTTCGGGTTTGTGGCTGATGTCCAGGTACACGCAGTCGATACCCAGGCGCTTCATTTCATGGTCGATGGCGCGGGCGACGATATCGCGCGGAGCCAGTTCGGCGCGCGGGTCGAAGCGCTGCATGAAGCGTTCGCCATTCGGCAGTTTCAGGTGCGCACCTTCGCCGCGCAGCGCTTCAGTGATCAGGAAACTCTTGGCCTGCGGGTGATACAGGCAGGTGGGGTGGAACTGGTTGAACTCCAGGTTGGCCACCCGGCAGCCCGAGCGCCAGGCCATGGCGATGCCATCGCCGCAGGCGCCGTCGGGGTTGCTGGTATAGAGGTAGACCTTGGCCGCGCCACCCGAGGCCAGAATAGTGAAGCGTGCGCCGTAGGTGTCGACTTCGCCGCTGGTGCGGTTGAGCACGTAGGCGCCGAGGCAGCGTTCGCCCGGCAGGCCCAGGCGTTTTTCGGTGATCAGGTCGACTGCAACGCGCTGCTCCAGTAATTCGATGTTGGGGCGTTGGCGAGCCTGGTCGAGCAAGGTCTTGAAAATCGCCGCGCCGGTGGCGTCGGCGGCATGGATGATACGGCGATGGCTGTGGCCGCCCTCACGTGTCAGGTGGAATTCGAAACCGCCGTCGTCGGCGCTGGCGTGTTCATCGCGGGTGAATGGCACGCCTTGGTCGATCAGCCATTGGATCGCCTCGCGGCTATGCTCGACGGTAAAGCGCACCGCGTCCTCGTTGCACAGGCCACCGCCGGCGTTGAGCGTGTCTTCGACGTGGGATTGCACCGTGTCGGTGTCGTCCAGCACGGCGGCGACCCCGCCCTGGGCCCAGAAGGTCGAGCCATTGGCCAGGTCGCCTTTGCTCAATACGGCAATGCGCAGGTGGCCGGGCAGCGTCAGCGCAAGACTCAAGCCGGCTGCGCCGCTGCCGATCACCAAAACATCGTGTTGAAACTGTTGGCTCATTTGAAGGATTCCGCAAAAAGCGATCCGAAGGGGGTGGCGCAAACAGGAGGCCTGGATCGGCGAATCAAAGGGTCACACGGGCCACTAGTATATAGAGGGGGGGAGCGGCACAATAGCCGTGCATTCGTGGCAATGTGAGATTACGGTGCGCAGCTTGGGTAAATCGACTGGTGATTGACGCGGGAACTTTTTGCATAAGCCCCGACTCAATAGCAGGTTGCCTGAAAGCTGGGAAATGTTGAGTTTATTGGCCCGTCGGGAGCATTGGACGCGTCAGAAACCGGCGACAAGATTATTCGCGCAGCCGGCGTTGCCCGTGCTGCGTTTTTCGTGTGTGCCAAATCAGTGCATGCCGGAAACTTGCTTGAAGGGGGAGAACTTTTGCGAAAAGTCCGAGTCTATGTTTGCAAGCCTGATCGTTTAGTTATGCAAGCCTCCTTCAAGTACAACGAGGAGTGTTCATGCTAACCCAGGAAGAGGATCAGCAGCTGGTTGAGCGCGTACAACGCGGCGACAAGCGAGCATTTGATCTGCTAGTGCTGAAATACCAGCACAAAATTCTCGGGTTGATCGTGCGGTTCGTGCACGACACCCATGAAGCGCAGGACGTTGCACAGGAAGCCTTTATCAAGGCGTACCGTGCACTGGGCAATTTCCGCGGTGACAGTGCGTTTTACACGTGGCTGTACCGCATCGCCATCAACACGGCGAAGAACTATCTGGTGTCACGCGGGCGCCGCCCACCGGATAGCGATGTAAGTTCAGAAGACGCTGAATTTTACGATGGAGACCACGGCCTCAAAGATCTCGAGTCGCCGGAGCGTGCATTGCTGCGCGACGAGATCGAAGGCACCGTTCATCGCACGATTCAGCAACTGCCAGAAGATTTGCGTACGGCGTTAACTTTACGTGAATTCGATGGTCTGAGTTACGAAGACATTGCGAGCGTCATGCAGTGTCCGGTGGGGACTGTAAGGTCACGGATTTTCCGGGCCCGGGAAGCCATCGATAAAGCCTTGCAACCGTTGTTGCAGGAAAACTAGAGACAGCGGCGACAGCCAAGAGAGGAACCGCCATGAGTCGTGATGCCCTGCAGGAATCGCTGTCCGCAGTGATGGATAACGAAGCGGATGAACTGGAACTTCGTCGAGTGCTCAATGCATTTGATGATGCCGAAACCCGTGATACCTGGTCTCGTTACCAAGTCGCTCGGGCGGTGATGCACAAGGATCTTCTAATCCCTCGTCTGGATATTGCTGCGGCCGTTTCTGCTGCACTGGCTGATGAAGCCGTTCCGGCAAAAGCTGCTCGTGGTCCATGGCGTAGCCTGGGTCGTCTGGCGGTCGCTGCCTCGGTGACTGTTGCCGTACTGGCCGGTGTTCGCCTGTACAACCAGGATGAAATCGCCGGTGCCGAACTGGCCCAGCAGACTCAGCAACCGGTCATGGCCGGTCCGCAAGTCAAAGGCCCAGCGGTCTTGGCCGGCTACAAGGAAAGCTCCGATACCACCGGCCCTATGGCTAACGGTGTGTTGCAAGGGCAATCCGGGTGGCAGGACCAGCGTCTTCCGGGCTACCTGCGCCAACATGCACAGGAATCGGCTTTGAAAGGCACTGAAAGCGCTCTGCCATACGCACGTGCTGCAAGCCTGGAAAATCGTTGATCCGTTAAGGGGCTCTATGCGCGCCATACCGCTCCTTACGCTTTTGCTCAGTGGCTGGTTTGCACTCCCCGCCCATGCCGACGAGGCCCAAGACTGGCTGACACGGCTTGGGCGAGCAGAGCAACAACAAAGCTTTCAAGGTACGTTCGTCTACGAGCGTAATGGTAGTTTTTCTACCCATGACATCTGGCATCGCGTCCAGGATGGTCGAGTCCGCGAGCGGCTTTTGCAGCTTGATGGATCTGCCCAGGAAGTCGTGCGGGTAGATGGCCGAACCCAATGCGTCAGCGGCACCCTTGTGGCCGGCTTGGGCAATTCGCGTGACGACTCCTCACGTGTGCTTGACCCACAGAAACTCAATCAATTCTATGAACTGGCCGTCATCGGCAAGTCCCGCGTGGCCGGTCGTAATGCGGTCATTGTGTCGATCACGCCGCGTGATCAATACCGTTATGGTTTTGAGCTGCATCTGGATCGTGATACCGCACTGCCGCTCAAGTCCCTGTTGCTCAATGATCAGGGGCAGTTGCTGGAGCGTTTCCAGTTCACACGTTTGAACACGTCTACGGTGCCTGATGATCGCGACTTGCTGCCCAGCAAGGAATGCGTACCTATTTCCGTGGTCGACAGCCAGGCCCCAGCAGTTGAGCCCGCCGAGACCTGGCATCTGGAGTGGTTGCCGCCGGGGTTTCAGTTGACCAACAGCAGTGCCCGTAAAGACATCCATACCAAAGCGACAGTCGACAGCCTGATGTATGAAGATGGATTGGCTCGATTCTCGGTGTTTCTTGAGCCCATCAGTGATGTGAGCGTGACCGAAACTCGCACGCAACTGGGCCCGACGGTGGCGGTGTCCCGACGTTTGAATACGGTGGATGGCGAAATGATGGTGACGGTGGTGGGCGAAATTCCTATCGGTACCGCCGAACGCATCGCGCTGTCGGTGCGTGGTGAGAAAAAGGCACCCACCAAACCGTGAGGTGTTAATCCTATGTTCATCCTGCTCTTTCACCTTGGCTCTACGCCAACCAGGCTACCGAGAGCATGAAATGTCTGGATCAGCATTTTCACTTGCAAAAACCTCTCATGTTTTTTATAGGTCAGGGCTTGTCGGCTCTGGCCTTGTCTTGTTCGCGGAACAAAGACGTCGGTCGCAGTTTCCGGCGTTTCCTGAACCCTGTCGCTCAACCCTGCTCGTCGTAACGGGAGCTGTATGTCGATACCACGTTTGAAATACTACCTATCCATAGTCGCCACGGTACTGGTGCTGGGCCAGGCTGTGACCGCGCAAGCGGTCGAGTTGCCTGACTTTACCCAACTGGTTGAGCAAGCCTCGCCTGCCGTGGTGAACATCAGTACCACGCAAAAGCTGCCGGATCGCAAAGTCTCGAACCAGCAGATGCCAGACCTGGAAGGCCTGCCGCCGATGCTGCGCGAGTTCTTCGAACGAGGCATGCCTCAACCGCGTGCCCCTCGTGGCGGTGGTGGCGGTCAGCGTGAGGCGCAGTCCCTGGGCTCGGGCTTCATCATTTCACCGGATGGCTACATCCTCACCAACAATCACGTGATTGCCGACGCCGACGAGATCCTGGTGCGCCTGGCCGACCGCAGCGAGCTGAAAGCCAAGCTGGTGGGCACTGACCCGCGTTCCGACGTGGCGTTGTTGAAAATCGAAGGCAAGGACTTGCCGGTGCTGAAGCTGGGCAAGTCCCAGGATCTGAAGGCCGGGCAGTGGGTCGTCGCCATCGGTTCGCCGTTTGGTTTTGACCATACCGTGACCCAGGGCATTGTCAGCGCCATCGGCCGCAGCCTGCCCAATGAAAACTATGTGCCGTTCATCCAGACCGACGTGCCGATCAACCCGGGCAACTCCGGTGGTCCGTTGTTTAACCTGGCGGGCGAAGTGGTGGGTATCAACTCGCAGATCTACACCCGCTCCGGCGGTTTCATGGGCGTGTCGTTCGCTATCCCGATCGACGTGGCCATGGACGTTTCCAATCAGCTCAAAAGCGGTGGGAAAGTCAGCCGTGGCTGGTTGGGTGTAGTGATCCAGGAAGTGAACAAGGACCTCGCTGAGTCCTTCGGCCTCGACAAGCCCGCCGGCGCCTTGGTTGCGCAGATCCAGGATGGCGGTCCGGCTGCCAAGGGCGGCCTGCAGGTAGGTGACGTGATCCTGAGCATGAACGGCCAGCCGATCATCATGTCGGCAGACCTGCCACACCTGGTCGGTGCGCTCAAGGCGGGCAGCAAAGCCAAGCTGGAAGTGATCCGTGACGGCAAGCGCCAGAATGTGGAACTCACCGTCGGTGCCATTCCTGAAGAGGGCGCGACCCTGGACGCTTTGGGTAACACCAAGCCGGGCGCAGAGCGCAGCAGCAACCGCCTGGGCATCGCCGTGGCCGAGTTGACCGACGAGCAGAAGAAGACGTTCGACCTCAAGAGCGGCGTTGTGATCAAGGAAGTGCAGGACGGTCCTGCCGCCTTGATCGGCCTGCAGCCGGGCGACGTGATCACCCACCTGAACAATCAGGCGATTGAGACCACCAAGCAGTTCACCGACATCGCCAAGGCGTTGCCGAAGAACCGTTCGGTGTCGATGCGTGTGTTGCGTGAGGGGCGTGCCAGCTTCATCACCTTCAAACTGGCTGAGTAACCCTCCAGCCCAATAAAAAGCCCCGCCTTCGTTAAACGAGGGCGGGGCTTTTTTGTGAGTGATGGGTTTAGCCCATCATCCCTTTGACCAGGCGTTCCTGTTCGATCAGCTCGCGCTGACGTGCGTCGATGCGTGACGACAGCGGGAAGTTACTGCCGGCGCGGCGTTTGGCGAAGTCCAGTTGTTGGATAGCCTGCTGGAAATCACCCACCAGCGCGAAGTACTCGGCGCGGGCTTGATGCAAGCCGATGATATTGCCGGACAAACCGCGCGTTTCGGCAACCTGATACCACACATCCGGATCGTCCGGACGGGACTTGAGCAAGCCATCCAGTGCCTTTTCCGCGTCCGCGGTGCGATTTTGCTTGAGCAGCAGGTCTACTCGCATCTGATTCAGCGGATAGTTGCCTGGGTATTGGGTCAGCATCCGATCGGTGCGTTGCTGGGCATCGGGTAGATGGTTGTTATCGATATCCAGCTGAATCTGCGCCAGGTTGTAGGTGATGTCGTTGGGCGCCTTGGCCAGCAACGGTTGCAGGCTGTCCCGTGCCTGCTTGAACTGCGAGGCTTTGATCTGGGCGATGGCCAGGCCGTAGCGCGCCACATCGTTTTTCGGGTTCTCGTCCAGTTGCGCCTGGAATCGCTTGGCGGCAAGTCCTGACGTGTCCTCATATTGCAACTGCACCCGTGCGCGAATGAGTTGATAGCGCAGGCTGTCTTCCTTGCCGCCGGGCTTGGCCTGTTCGGCGCGGTTACGGGTGTCGGCGATCCGCGATTCGGTGACCGGGTGCGTCAGCAGGAACTCCGGTGGCTTGGCGTCGAAGCGGTATTGACGCCCCAGGCGCTCGAACATGGTGGGCATTGAGCGAGGGTCGTAGCCGGCCTTTTCCAGGTTGACGATGCCGATGCGGTCCGCCTCCTGTTCATTCTGCCGAGAGAAGCGGCGCTGTTCCTGGATCGCGGCGGCCTGAGTGCCGGCAATCGCCGCAATACCAGCATCGCCGGCACCTGCGGCCGCCGCAATGATGCCGCCGAGCAGGGCTGCCATCATCGGGATCTGCATGCGTTGTTGCGCTTCAACGCCACGGGCGAAGTGACGTTGGGACAAGTGCGCCAATTCATGGGCCAGTACCGAGGCGTATTCCCCTTCGGTCTGGGCATTGAGGAACAGGCCGCCGTTCACGCCCACGATACCGCCTGGCGCGGCAAAGGCGTTGAGTTGCGGGCTGTTGATCAGGATGAACTCCAGGCGCCGGTCATTGACCTGGCTGGTCTCCACCAGTTTGTACACGCTGGTTTCGACGTAGTCCTTGAGCTGCGGGTCGTTCAGCTGGGAAACCTGCCCGCGTAGGTAGGCCAGCCAGGCACGGCCCAGTTGATATTCCTGTTGCGGCGAGACAATGGCAGAACTGGCGTCGCCAAGCGACGGCAGGTCGTCAGCGAAGCCTGGGGAGGCCAGCAGGCAAGCCAGCGTCAGCAGGGTGGGGCGCAAAAAAGTCATGCACAGAGCCTTTCGACAAAGAGCTTACTGTAGCCGGACACTGAGCTTCGGACCAGATATTCTAAGCACCCCCGAACGCTTGCCCGGAGTAAAACCATGACCGACGCTGTAGCCTTTGATGCCGAACTCGATGCCAGCGGCCTCAACTGCCCGTTGCCCTTGCTCAAGGCCAAGCTGGAGCTCAATCGATTGGCCAGTGGCGCCGTGCTCAAGGTGATCGCCACGGACGCAGGGTCGCAGCGCGACTTCCGCACATTCGCCAAGCTGGCCGGCCATACCCTGTTGCACGAAGAAGATGTCGCCGGTGTGTACCGCTACTGGTTGCGCAAGGCCTGAGTCGTTCGCCCCTACCGCCCGAGGTTGATTGATGTTCAAAGTGTTACGAGACTGGATCCAGCGCTACTTCTCCGATGAAGAAGCCGTGGTGCTGGCCGTCCTGCTGTTTCTGGCCTTTACGGCTGTGCTCACCTTGGGTGGCATGCTCGCGCCGGTATTGGCGGGGATGGTGCTGGCGTACCTGATGCAGGGGCTGGTCACTACTCTGGAGCGTCTGCGCCTGCCGGGCGGGGCGGCGGTGGGGTTGGTGTTTGCCCTGTTCATGGGCTTGCTGGTGGTGTTTATCGTGGTGGTGCTGCCGCTGCTGTGGCATCAGTTGATCACACTGTTCAACGAGTTGCCGGGCATGCTCGCCAAATGGCAATCGCTGTTGCTGCTGCTGCCGGAGCGCTACCCGCATCTGGTGTCCGACGAGCAGGTGCTGCAGGCCATTGAAGTGGCGCGCGGTGAAATCGGAAAATTCGGGCAATGGGCTCTGACCTTTTCCCTGTCCAGCCTGCCGTTGCTGGTCAATATCATGATCTATCTGGTACTGGTGCCGATCCTGGTGTTTTTCTTCCTCAAGGACCGCGCGATGATCGGCCGCTGGGTGAGTGGCTACCTGCCGCGTGAACGGGCGCTGATTACTCGGGTGGCTGAGGAGATGAACCGCCAGATCGCCAATTACATCCGGGGCAAGGTCATCGAGATCATCATCTGCGGTGGCGTGACCTACATCGCCTTTATCGCCCTGGATCTGAACTACGCGGCGCTGCTGGCATTGCTGGTCGGCATTTCGGTGGTGGTGCCGTATGTCGGCGCGGTGGTGGTGACGGTGCCGGTAACCTTGATTGCCCTGTTCCAGTGGGGCTGGAGCGACCAGTTCATCTACCTGATGGCGGTATACGGCATCATCCAGACACTGGACGGCAACGTGCTGGTGCCGTTGCTGTTTTCGGAGGCGGTCAACCTGCACCCGGTGGCGATCATCTGTGCGGTGTTGTTGTTTGGCGGGTTGTGGGGATTCTGGGGCGTGTTCTTTGCGATTCCCCTGGCGACGCTGTTCAAGGCGGTGCTGGATGCGTGGCCGCGACGTGAGCCGGTGGTGGCGCCGCTGCTGTAACCCCTCACCCTTTGTAGTGAGCGGGCTTGCCCCGCGCTGGGGTGCGAAGCGACCCCGCCACAGCGGCCGCGTTCTTTCAGATAAAACGCGGTAGCAGGTTTCAGGGCTGCTTCGCACCCCAGCGTGGGGCAAGCCCGCTCACTACAATCAGGCCTTGTTCAGCGCCTGCGCTGCCGCCAAAACGGCATCCACATGCCCCGGCACTTTCACGCCGCGCCACTCCTGGCGCAGTACACCCTGGCTGTCGATCAGGAAGGTGCTGCGATCCACGCCCAGGTATTCCTTGCCGTACAGCTTCTTCAGCTTGATCACATCGAACAGCTGGCAGACCGCTTCATCCTTGTCGCTGATCAGCTCGAAGGGGAATGCCTGCTTGGCCTTGAAGTTCTCGTGGGACTTCACGCTGTCGCGCGATACGCCGAACAGCTCGGTGTTGGCCGCCTTGAACGCCGCGTACTGGTCACGGAAACCCTGGCCTTCGGTGGTGCAGCCGGGGGTGCTGTCCTTGGGGTAGAAGTAGATCACCACTTGCTTGCCTTTGAGGGCGTCGAGGCTGAAGGTCTGGCCACTGGTGGCCTGGGCTTCGAAATGGGTGACCGGTTTGTCGATGACTACCGCCATGAAAACTTCCTTACATTGGGTTTTGTGGGCGCCATGGTTCGATCAGTGCGTCGAGGTTCAGGGCATCGGCGAAATCCAGGAACTGGTCGCGCAACCAACTGATCTGCACGCCGGCCGGCAAGGTCACGGTAAACGTGGCGTTGAGCATGGTGCCGCCGGTTTGCGGGGCCTGGTAGGTATCGCAGGTCAGGTTTTCCAGTTCGACGTTATGGTCGATAAAGAACTGGCACAGCTCATTGACGATGTCCGAACGGTAGGCCGAGCTGACATAGGCCACGTAAGGCAGGGCCTGCGGGCGGTTCTCCAGGGCGGCGCTGCGTACCACGTTGACGGTGAAGTCATGCTTCTTGGCCAGACCCGGCAGGCCGGTCTCAAGGCGTGCCAGGGCATCCCAGGTGCCGGAGATCTGCAGGACCAGCGCGCTGCACTCGCCGTGGCGGGTCAGGCGGGACGTCACGACGGCGCAGCGGTTTTCATGGCTGGCGCGGCACAGGACGTTGGTCAGCTCCATGGGGTTGGCGCCGAGGGCACTGATAACAAGGAATTGTTCGCGAACTGTGGGGGTGGACATGCAGCCTTCCTAAACGATGAGCGGTCGATACTGTGAGGGCCGTATCGATCAAAGGATGAAGGGTAGCGAAAAGCGTCGTCAAGGGATAGGAGGTGGCGTTTTCATTGCGTGATCGGCTGGATTTCACCGCGTTGAAAGCCGTGCTCTAGCCCGATGATGGCATTGCCCATCGTTTAGTTGCGCCAGAACGCATCCTCAGGCGGTACTTCGCTTGTGCAAGCATCTTGGCGCCAGTACCATTACGGCTCTCTTTTTCCGGCAGGAGCGGTTGCATGATTGCGGGCAGTATGGTGGCACTGGTCACACCCATGGATGCACAAGGTAATCTCGACTGGGACAGCCTGGGCAAACTGGTGGACTTTCACCTGCAAGAAGGCACCAACGCCATTGTGGCCGTCGGCACCACAGGTGAATCGGCGACGCTCGATGTGGAAGAACACATCAAAGTGATCGAGTTCGTGGTCAAGCGTGTTGCGGGCCGTATCGCGGTCATCGCCGGCACCGGCGCCAACTCGACGCGTGAAGCCATCGAGCTGACCCGAAACGCCAAGAAAGCCGGCGCCGATGCCTGCCTGCTGGTCACTCCGTACTACAACAAGCCGACCCAGGAAGGCTTGTACCAGCACTTCAAGACCATCGCCGAAGCCGTCGATATCCCGCAGATCCTCTACAACGTGCCAGGCCGTACCGCGTGCGATATGCAGGCCGCGACCGTCATTCGCCTGTCCACCGTGCCGAACATCGTTGGCATCAAGGAAGCCACGGGCGACCTGCAGCGCGCCAAGGACATCCTGGCCGGTGTGGGCAGCGACTTCCTGCTGTATTCCGGTGACGACGCCACCGCTGTCGAGCTGATCCTGCTGGGCGGCAAGGGCAACATCTCCGTGACCGCCAACGTGGCGCCGCGAGCCATGAGCGACATGTGTGCCGCCGCCATCGCAGGTGATGCCGTGACCGCCCGGGCGATTCACGAGAAGCTGATGCCGCTCAACAAGACACTGTTTATCGAATCCAACCCTATCCCCGTGAAATGGGCATTGACTGAAATGGGCATGATGCCGGACGGTATCCGTCTGCCGCTCACCCGCCTCAGCGAAGCCTGTCACGAACCGCTGCGACAGGCCCTGCGCCAGTCCGGCGTCCTGGTTTAATTGAGGAAGTACTACGCATGAAGCGATTGGCCGGACTTTCCGCACTTGCCTTGATTATCTCCAGCACCAGTGGCTGCGGTTGGATCTGGGGCCCGGAAGGCTACTTCCGTGACCGCGGCAGCGATTACCTGGAAGCACAACCCACCAAACCGATGGAATTGCCGCCGGGTGTCAACGTCGCCAAGCGCCTTGACCCATTGCTGCCGATTCCGCGCAACGTCGCCGACGACACCGCCAAGGGTGAGTACATCGTGCCGCGTCCACAGCCGATCTCGGCCGTGGCCGATGCCAGCGACTACAGCCTGCAGAAGAGCGGCGACTCGCGCTGGATCGTAGCCCAGCGTCCACCCGCCGAAGTCTGGCCGGTGGCCGTGCAGTTCTTCCAGGACAACGGTTTCCGTATCGACGAACAGCGTCCGCAGACCGGTGAATTCACCACCGCCTGGCAGCAAGGCAGCGAGCTGTCCGCGACCGTGGCCAAGCGTCTGCAGGCCAGCGGTGTAGCCGCCGACAGCGAAGCCCGTGTACGCGTGCGCATTGAGCCTGGCGTGCAGCGCAATACCAGTGAAGTCTACGTGGTGAGCGCCGAGCGTCCTGCCGGCAGCACCGCCAACGTCGACTTCACCAACCGCTCGGTCAACACCGGCGTCGACGCGGCACTGGTCGACGAGATGCTGGCCAGCATGAGCCGTATCTCCGAGAAGGGCGGTTCCGTTTCCCTGCTCGCCGCGCGTGATTACGACACCCCGAGCCGCGTCAGCCTCACCGAGGACGGCAGCGGCAACGTGGTGCTGAGCCTGGGTGAAGACCTGGACCGTGCCTGGGCCAGCGTGGGGCGCGCCTTGGAGCAAGGCCCTTGGCGTGTTGAAGACATCAACCGCAGCCTGGGCCTTTACTACATCAACGTGGCTGAAAAGGCCGAGCGCAAAGACGACGAGCCTGGTTTCTTCGGCAAACTGTTCGGCAGCAAGCCGACCAAGGAAGAAGTCGAGACCCGCGCCGAGCGTTATCAGGTTCGTTTGAGCAAGGTTGGCGAAAGCGTGCAAGTCACCGTCGAGAAGAACATCAACACCGTTGCGCCAGCTGAAACAGCGCGCAAAGTGTTGGGCGTGATTCAGGACAACCTGGGCTGACCCGATGCGTTTTGCTGTTCTCGGTAGCGGTAGCCAAGGGAACGGCACGCTGGTTGCCCATGACGATACGTACGTCCTGGTGGATTGTGGTTTCTCTTTAAAGGAAACCGAGCGGCGCCTGCTGCGCCTGGGGGTTCACCCCGCGCAGTTGAGTGCGATTCTGGTGACCCACGAACATGCCGACCACGTGCATGGCGTGGGTTTGCTGTCTCGGCGCTACAATCTTCCGGTGTACTTGAGTCGCGGTACCTTGCGCGGGATGCGCAAACCCATTGAACCTGCGGGTTTCCTGGCCGGTGGCGAGCAGCTGCGGATTGGTGCGTTGAGCATCGATGTGATTGCCGTGGCGCACGATGCCCAGGAACCGACGCAGTATGTATTCAGTGACGGTGAACGACGCTTCGGCGTGCTTACCGATCTGGGCTCCTATTGCACCAAGGTGCTGGACGGTTACCGGAACCTCGATGCCTTGATGATCGAGTCCAACCACTGCCGAGACCTGCTGGCTCGCGGTCACTACCCGTACTTTCTCAAGCAACGGGTGGGCGGCGAACTGGGACATTTGAATAATCACCAGGCGGCGTACCTGGTGTATGAGTTGGGCTGGCAGGACCTGCAGCACCTGGTCCTGGCCCACCTGAGCAGCAAGAACAACCTGCCGACGCTTGCCCGGCAATGTTTTGTCGACACCCTCGGGTGCGACCCGGACTGGCTGCAACTGGCCGATCAAGATTCAGGGCTCGACTGGCGACACATCGCCTAGCCCACCTCACTCAAAGCGGAGCCCATCATGGAAAAACGTGAAGAACTCTACCGCGGCAAAGCCAAGTCGGTATACAAGACCGACGACGCCAACCGCCTGATCCTGCTGTTTCGCAACGACACCTCGGCGTTCGACGGCAAGCGCATCGAACAGCTGGACCGCAAAGGCATGGTGAACAACAAGTTCAACGCCTTCATCATGCAGAAACTCGAAGAGGCCGGCATTCCGACCCAATTCGACAAACTGCTGGGCGACAACGAGTGCCTGGTGAAGAAACTGGACATGATCCCGGTCGAGTGCGTCGTGCGTAACTACGCCGCCGGCAGCCTGGTCAAGCGCCTGGGTGTCGAAGAGGGCCTCAAGCTCAACCCTTACACCTTTGAACTGTTCCTGAAGGACGACGCCAAGGGCGACCCGTTCATCAACGAATCCCACGTCGTGGCATTCGGCTGGGGCACCGCTGAGCAACTGGCACGCATGAAGGAGCTGTCGCTCAAGGTCAACGACGTGCTGAGCAAGCTGTTCGACGACGCTGGCCTGCTGCTGGTGGACTTCAAGCTGGAATTCGGCGTGTTCCACGACGGCTCCATCGTCCTGGGCGACGAGTTCAGCCCGGACGGCTGCCGTCTGTGGGACAAGGACACCAAGAAGAAGATGGATAAAGACCGCTTCCGCCAGGGCCTCGGTGACGTTATCGAAGCTTACGAAGAAGTCGCCAATCGTCTAGGCGTACCGCTGTAATCGACGCAAGCATCTGATAGCACGGAAAAAAATCGCTTCGGCGCTTTGCATCCACCGATCTTGCTGTTATGATGCGCGCCGTTGGAGAGATGCCAGAGTGGCCGAATGGGACGGATTCGAAATCCGTTGTACCTTCACCGGTACCTAGGGTTCGAATCCCTATCTCTCCGCCATTATTGAATAAGACTAAGCCCCTGTAATCGTTAAAGATTGCGGGGGCTTTTTCGTTGTTGGCGGATATTTTAGGGCAAATTTAGGGCAAGGCGATGGGTTCGCGGTGGAACCTCAGTACGAATCAACAGGTCGCTACGAAAAAATATGGTGTAAGAGGATGGGTCATAGCTGATTGATTTCATTGAATTTTTTCTGGCGTATTTTGCATTGTAGGTGTCATTTTTCTGGCCTGAGAATACGATCAGTTTATTGATTATAAACCGATGCATGGCACGCGGAAATTGGCTAGACTCTGCCTCACGAAAGCGTAAAGGCACCTCCGAAAGCCTAGTAGCGCATGAGAAATGGATTCTCCTGCATCTCGGTCCAGAAAATTAACTAGTGAAATTCAATGACCCAGTCCCACACTTGGAAAACCGAATCGCTTCGTTTGTCCCTTCTTGGTATTGCCGATGGTAGCAAGCTATCCTGGAAGTCGATTGTTGGGCATGAGCCTGAATCGCAAACCAGCAGGCCTGCACAATCGGTCACCATTGAAGAGGGGCCATTCGAAGGGGGCAAGCTTACAGTTACGTCTCAACCAGGGCGTCTGGACGTCACGCTTTCGGCTATTCCTGTGGATCCAATGTCTTCTCCTACGCTGGGTAAATTTGAAGAAGTCAGTAAGAATTTTGAGTATCACGTAAGTCGTATCCGGCTTCCTGCAGCGACTCGATTAGCAATGGGTGCGACAATGCACGTATTTGTGGGAGACCTTCGGGAGAGTGCCGAGCTATTCAAGACTTTGGTTGGTATTGACTTCGGCCCAGACGCGAGTGATTTATCTGTCCAGGTTAATAGGCCAAAAAAGTTTCCTAAGATCGGTGGTTTAGTGATGAACCGTCTTTCAAAGTGGTCGCAGTTGGTCCATCAGAGTATTCAATATCAAGTTGGTGATGCAGTTACTGCAACACAGGAACACGTTATACAGTTGGAGCTTGATTTTAATACTCATCCACAGTCAAAGCTTCCACATCCGGATGGATACGCAAATATTATATCCCCGTTTTTTTCTGAAGCAAGGTTGTTAATAGGAGATGATGCAAATGGATAGTGCATCTTACATTGTTGAATCGGCAGTAACTCGTGCACCAATAGAAAGGAGTATTTCTGACTATTATAATGCAGGTTATTTCTTAACGGTCGGTTCTGCCGACATACGCGTTGCGGCAATGGCGCGGACCATTAAAGCTCGTTCAGCAACCGTGATGAGTACTTTCGAAAAGGAGCGAAAGTTTGATTCGGTTGGGGCAACAACAGATCAGAAAATCCAAGGTAAAAAAGGAGTGTTGGTTGCTTCTGCTTTGGTTAAGCCTACAGTTCCATCTGTTGTTAGTGAGCTGAAAATGGAAATATATAGAAAGCTTGACTCTATATGCTTGCTTGATTCCGCAGCTCTCATTGATGCTGATCAAAGTCGTGTAGCATTGCGAGCTGTTGTGGATACTGTCGAGGATTATATAAAGTCGGAAGACTTTTGGAGTCTTAATGAGTTGCTTGCGTTGGCTGACCCATCGTCCATGCGGAAAATAACTAGTGTTGCGGTTTTGAGGTCTTCGTATCGAATCCGCTCCAAGTTAACAAACTGGTCTGGGATGTATGCAAAGGTTGAGGCTTATCTCAATACTACTGGGCAGGACGCACAGAGAGCGCTGAGAGGTCTTAATCGCGCAAAGGGAACGCAGTTTGCCTGAATCTACTAGTACGCTGGCGGAGGATGACTCCGCCCACTCTCACGATGTCAATGGCATATATTCTTCCATTGACGCCGAGCTTGATGATGACGCTGTAGACGTCGCAGGTGTGAGGTTTTTGGGTGATGTCGAACTATTTGGTACGGCTATTTACCAGACTCAAGATGTCGATCAGCGGCATGCGGCTATTGTTTTCAAGGATCGTGATAACAAACATATGTCATTGCTTCATTTAGCATGGCACATGAGGCTGATGTGCGATCCGTTGAAACCTCAGTACCGCTGTGTTCCCATGCAAGGGTTTGATGAGGAAGAACTTCAGTATTTTGCAGAGCATGCATCGCGTGTTTATAGCGAGAACCAAGACGGTATTCCTTATGGTATCAATTATACTGGTGCAGCAGTTTTCGACGATAACTCAAAGTTTTTAGATAATCCTAAGGCCGGGTTAACTTGCGCTACTTTCATTTTGGGCTTTTTTGAAAATCTTGGTTTTCAGTTATTAGACTTCTCAAGTTGGGAGTCTCGTTTGGATGATGTTGTATGGCAAAATAAAATTTATGCTGCTTTGGAGCGAGAGTTGAAAGAAGCAGCATTGATTGAGCAGAAAGAATTAATTGGTACTGCTTTTAGGTTTCGCCCTGAGGAAGTCATCAGCTCTGCCGCGATCTATGACGTTAAACCAATAGGTTTTGATGACGCGGTCATCAATGGCCAAAAGCTTTTGGATGAGATTGCTATAAGTTAGTATTTAAATTTATTATTGTTTTATAGTTATGAAGGTTGCTATCAGTCTTGTTTTTCAAAACCAAGCATTTTAGACACTATACCTGCCATGCTCCTGGTGTCTCTGGGTATCCATCTCCCGTAGTGTTTACGAATCATCGTTGTGTCAGCGTGGCCGAGTTGTCTGGCTACCCACTCAATCGGGACATAGCTAGATAACATCTGACTGGCGAAGGTATGGCGACATTGGTTAGCGCCTCTGTGCCTGACTTTCGCTTTTTTTAGGTGCGCGGTGAACCAGTTGCTCAACGTCTTGCCGTTCCAGAGTAAACCGCTGGTCGAACTGCGGAAAAGGAACCTGACTTTCATTCTCTTGGACGTGATGTTGTCGCGTTGAATAACGTTGATCTCTTCGGCTACAGCTTCCTTGGCGTCGGCAACTATCTCTCGCATCAGTTCGAGGGCTGGGTCTATGAGTTCAATGACTCGAACCCTGGAGCGCTCTTTGGGGACTTTGTATTCGCCAACGACTGATGCCCGGCGAACGTGCACCAGGCCGGCCTCAAGATCTACGTCTTCAACGGCGAGCCCGATGAGTTCGGAAAGGGACAGTCCGGCCCAGCAGTTGAACTCAATCATTCGGGTATCATCGCGCCGACCGGGGTCTGTTTTGCTGATCAATTCAATTTCGGTCCGACTGAAGGGGTCAGCATGCTCAAGGTCGACGTCTGACCCGACGTTGCTGATCCGTTCGAGCGGGTTGGCCTTCAGTATTCCGTCCCCGAATGCGTCGGCCCACACTCCGCGAACGACGGTGAAAATGTCGTTCACTGTCTTCGGGGCCAGGCCTTGCATCAGCAACTGCGCTTGAAACAGCTCGATGTCGCTCTTGCTGATGTCAACGATTTTGCGTTTACCGAACTTCTTCTCAACGTGTCCTGCCTTGCTTACGTAGTTGATCACCGTACTTGAAGCTTTGAGGGCACGCTGAACCTCTAGCCATCGGTCAATTCCTTCCTTAACGGTGCGCTTGAGTGAAGGTCCGCCTTTGCCCGTAAACATGGCGGCCCTGGGTGAGTTTGGAAAGTGGGCCGCATAGTCGAAGCGGCCCTCTTTGATTTCCGCGAGAACGGTACGGCGCTTGTTGTCGGCATAGGCGATTGCGGCCTTGTTTACTTTCGAGATCCCCTCCAAGGGTTCCCGGCACCGTTGGCCGTTAAAGATGAACCAGATGCGTAGTTGCTTGCCGTTCATCTCAACGCCTGTTGGCATCTTGTCGATCATGGCTTCCCTTCCATCCAGCGTTCAATGGCCGCGCGGTTGTAGACAATCACGTTGGCTGGGTCGTAACGCCAGTGCTTGCCCTCAAGCCACAGACCTCGGGTGCGATATTTGCGAACCGCTTCGGTACTTAGGCCGAAGACTGGGTACAGCAGATCCTGGCGAAACCAGGCGCCTGGTGTGATGTGGAAGTCGAGTTTCTCTGCTGCGCTCATTGTGGTTTCTCCCCTGCGCGCCGGGCGATACCTTCGGCCTGGCGCTGCTTGCTGCATTTCTGGTGGTTGCCGTGTGCTCGCGACTTGTCGCATTTGTCGCAGATGACGTTGAGGTCGAGGGGAGGCATTTGTCCGTTACGTATTCGGACTGTTCGGCGACGGGCGATCATGCGGCACTTTCCTGTGCTTCCCGTTCCAGACTGCCTGCCATGGCGAGAGCTTGGTCACGGAGCGCAACGGTATCTTGTTCGAGTTTCTTGCCTGTGCGAAATGCGCTGAATGTCTCGGCCGCGATACGCAGTTGTTCGGCGATGGCCAGCAGAGTCTGACGTTCCGCTTCCCCAAGTTTTGAGGCGGCCAATGCGCGCTCGTAGTGGGAATACAGTTGCTTGTGGCGGTCCTGCGCCTGATCAAGCGATCGCTTTAGGTCCAGGATCGTATCTGAACTATCTAATTGTTGAATGGCCTTGCCTTCATCGATACCTTCGATGCAGCCATCGTTAAGGCCACCGCGATAGCCTGCCAAATAGGTAATCCCAACAAGTACGATCAGAACGATCAGTGCGCAAATCTGAATTGTTGTCATGTGCTGTGTACCTCGGTTGTGCCCGCCGCCGGACAGTTTTGGTGAGAGGACGGCGGCGGGGTGTTGCAGGGAGTTAGTTAGATCGTGGCTTCATAGAGCGGCACATCTTTGATGGCGGCTTCGATCTTGGCGCGCACGGCGTTGTAGGCCTCCTCAAGCACCTTGTCGGCGCGCACCAGTTCGTACCACATGACCAATCGACCTTCCTGGATGCGGTAGCGGAAGCGAGCGGGCACGCAGAAGGCGTCGCCACCGAGGAATGGTTTGAGCGCGATGAAGAACTCTTCGGGGATACGCAGTTGGCCAGCTTCTCCGGCGCGCCCGTCAATTTCTTCGTTGTAGGTCAGTTGCACCTGGCCGTTGTCGAGGCGAGTACCTTGGCGGAACGTGATGTTCTTCTTTGCTTCCAGAGTGCGGCTGATTTCGAGCATATCGGCAGCGCTTGGGGTGTTCTCATGCTCGGGGTGGTGGGTGATGTCCTTCACGTTGTCTTCGATGAATTCAGCGAAGGTGGCCTGGTCCATGCGCGTGCGGTCTTTTTCCTTCCAGTTGCCCCATTCCACTGTGGTCGGGCAGCGGTACGTCGCAACGTGTTCGCGCCAGGCGGGTGCCGCTGGATAGTGGTAGTCGATGACCGCGATGAAAGTGCGGCCCTCTGGGCCGTTGCAAAAAACTGCCGTGGCCTGGGTGGAAAAGCGATTCACATAGCTGATGAATGACTCGGCATCAATCACGGTGAGCTTCTGCTTGATGCGAGAAGGCGCGGGCAGCAGGTGCTCCAGGCTCTCGATGCTGACCCCGTTCGGTACGAGTGCCAGCGGCGCAGGGATGCCGGGGACCTCGATTGGTTTGCCGAGGGATTGAACCAGGGTGACCAGGTGCTGTAGGGCTTGTTGCATTGGATGTGCTCCAGTGGGTGACGATTTGGTGAGAGATTGGTGGTGCGAGTGTTACTGGCTGACCTGGCGCAAAGCTCCAGGCCCGGGTTCGTCCTCAACACTGCGCAGCGGGATTTCCTGCTGGCGTGGGTCGCGGCGGGTGATGTTGCCTTCGGGCGTGAGGAAGAACAGCGACGTCCCGCGCGCCAGTACAGGCTCTTTGGTCTTAACGTCGGCCTTCACGGTCATCTGTCCGCCGCCATCAGGCTTGTAGGTGAGCTTGATGGTCAGATCTCCGCCCTTGCCGGTCATGCGGATGGCGTCGATCAGGCTGTGCTGGGCCTCGGTGAGTTCGTCCAGCAGGCCCCCGGCCTCGATGTCGCGCAGGGTGTCCATGAAGGGACGTGCTTTGGTGTTCATGTGCTGTGCCTCATTGAATGTGTCGCCCCTGGTCGGCAGGGGCCACCGTTTGAATCAGGCCGCTTGCTTCGTCGCTTGGGCGTCGAGGTAGTCGGCCAGGTCGTGCAGGTAAACGACCGGCTTGGCGCGGGCCGAGCAGTGCAGCCGCTTTACCACCAGCGCGATGCGGCCTGCCTTGATTTCGCTCAGCAGGTAGCGGTCGGTGCGGATGTGCGTGAAGTACTGTTCGCGCACGGCGGTCAAGCTTGGGCACGGCGTGGCGAACTGGCGCCGGAGTTGTTCCAGGGTGGTGGTCACGCGGAGTCCTCCCCATGCCCCTCCTTTTGGGGCACCAGCTTGAGGCGGATGAGTTCGGCGAGACCTTCTTTGCTCTTGCCCTTGGCCGCTGCCAGCACGTTGCCCTGGGCGTCTGCGACGACGGCGCCGTATGGGTATTCCGGACACTTGACCGGTGTCACGTAGGCGACCTGGCCGTCAGCGATCACGGCGTCAACGCAGCGGAACACTTCGGCCAACTCGACCGAGACGCACGGCAACGCCTCCAGCAGCGCGACAGCTTCGGCAGAGGCGCCAATCAGGGTGGCGCGGCTGATCACCGTGGGGTGGTTGAGGTACATCGGCACCAGTTTCAGGGCACTTACAGCGGAATTGATGGCGTTCGGCTTCATGCTGCGGCGTCCTTATTGGTGATGGTGATGTTCAGCTTTTTGGCGATCCATTCAACGCCCGACTCTTTCACCATCACCACTGCATAGTGGGTGTAGTTGCTAAGAGTTGGATTCCAGCGGCTGCGAGGGTCTGAAAACAGATGGCCACGGTCGCGATGCGTGCTGGCCAGGTCACCTGTGGAAGTCAGTACGCCTAGTTCCCGCAACCTGGTGCGGAAGGCGCGGGGCTTGAGTCCGAGCAAAGCGGCTGTTTGATCCAGGGTGCGGTTCATGACGGCGAGCCTCAGGCAGAGATATGTTCGGAGTGTTGCTGCAGGCGGCGAACCGTCAGGAATACCTCGTCCAGCGAACGTAGGAAGCCCTCGACCGTGCCATAGTTGGGCAACGTCAAATCGGCGGGATTAGCTGCGATCCCCGCCTCGCTGATGTGTGGGTTCACCGCCAGGGCATTAGGTCGGAGGATATGGATGACCGTACCGCCCCGGCGGCGAATCAGGTCTGCTTCGTTTTCGAAGCGCACGTCGCTGACGACGAAACCGAGAACGGCACCCAGCGCATTACTCATGTAGTCGAGGTTCTGTTCCGCGAGTTTCACCCAGACATCCGGGTGCACGGTGTTGCGTGCCCACTCGGTGCCCATTGACTGCATCAGTTGGCGCGGCGAGCAGTCCAGCCAGCCGAGCGGCCGCTCTTTGCGGTCACCTTCAAAGTCGGTTGGGTCGAGGTTGAAGATTGCCATCAGGCCATCACGGAGCGGATCGGCGAAGGCGTATTGCTCAAGCAGGTAAGTCCGCGCCAAGTGTTCTGCGGCAGTTGTCTTGCCAGAGCGAGCGCGGCCGGTGAGACCAATAAGGATAGGTCTCATGCTGCATCACCTCCCCATGGGCCCCTGTCATCGGAGACGATAGCTGCGGGTGCGGGCGCCATGGTGGCGCGTCCCAGATTGACGATGACCAACAGGCCGGTGCTGCGCTGGATACGCTCTACTGCGCCCGGGCTGCTCGCCGCCGACGGGTGAAGGTAGACCGGGCATGGGGTACTGCTGTGCTGTGTTGTTTGCATGGTTCGTACTCTTTGGTGAGAGATAGATACGATGCAAAATTAGTATTACTGATTTAATAAGTCAACAGTAACGCTTATAAAATGATGGAAATAAAAACAGTAGACGAAAAAAAAGGCCCGCAAGGGCCTATCAGATTGAGTTACTCAAAGCATTACGGAGTACCAGAACACCTTTCCGATCACACGAATATGCTGCTGCACATAGTCCCCATCGTAGCGCTCGTCGGGATGCTCATCAGTGTTATAGCTTCGAAGGCGTAGGCCTGAGCCAGGCAGACGGTAGAGAAGCTTCACACGCAGTTGGCCATCATGGTCGATTGCGTACATCTTTCCATCCTGGATGGTTGTATTCGCAGTGTCGACGCCCACGGTACTGCCATCCGGGAGCACAGGTTCCATGCTGTTCCCGGTGACTGGCACGCATCCGGCCGAGGCTGGATCAATGCTCTTTCGTTTCAGGGTTCGTTTGCCGAAACGTAGCTTGCGCCCGTTGGTTTCAAGCATCACTTCAGATCCCTTCCCGGCAGACAATTCCACTTCCTTAAAAAATGGCAGCTCAACTTCATCTGGACCGAGTGGAGTCTCGTCGTCCCACACTTCAATTGGATGCATTTCCCAATCAGTGCTTGGTGGTGTTTTTCTGCTTTCTTGCGAACTCCGCAAGCGGGGCATTTCGGCTATGGCAGCTAATCGCGGGCTCACTTCGTCGAGCGAAAAACCCAATACGTTTGCGAATTTTATAAGCGCGCTAATGTTGAGAGGGATACGTCCATTGAGGTACTGGCTGACGACACTTTGTCCAGACCATTCGCACAGATCGGCGATTCTGTCTTGGGTAAGGGTTGGGTCATTCCGCTTGCGATCCTGAAAAATAGCTTTGAGCCGTATGGCCTCGGCTTTTCGGGTCTCGTCATCAGCGGCTAAAGGAATTGAGATAGTCATGTCGTCCAACTTATAAGGAAGACTTATATTTTCAAAACAGTGGAGCGACTTTTTTTCTTGCTGTTTAAAAGAAGTAACACTAATATCCATGCCGGAACGCCCATTCGAGGAAACGTGGATGGCTAACGAAATAGGTATCCCCTTGGAGGATTTCGCTGAGGGGAAGACTCAACCAGAGCTGGCTTTACTCATCGGAGTTTCGCAAAGCGCTGTGTCTCAAATGCTGAACTCGGCGCGGGATATTCGGGTGCGAGTTGATGAGAAAGGGGCATGTTCGGCGGTGGAGATTCGACCAATCGGTTCGCGCCGCAAGCCCAAAGCTGCTTAAAAAGGTGCCGGGCTGGGGCCTCTCACCAAAGAATCCCCCAGCCCAGCTACGACGACACACAGCACATGCACATCGGTCGTGGTCTTAGGATAGGGCGTGCCCCATTCTGTGGCTAGACCGTAAACGAGGAATTTACGGTTATGAGTCGAACAGAACAATCACCGGCCATTGGGCCGGTTCTTTCGCTTCGCAAGGCAATCTATCGAGTGGCGCATGACTACCACGGCGGTGTCACCGCGCTGGCGCTCGATATGGTGATGGATTACGACAGCCTGCAAAAGAAGGTCAAGCACGACTTCGAACAACGCTGGCTTGATCCTGATGAGTTGGAGGAAGTGATACGCCTGACGGCCAATCCCTTGTTGCTGGATGCTCTGATGCGTCCAGCAGGGATGGTCTGGTACAAGCCAGAAGCGGCGGCGCCGACCAAAGAAGCCTTACTGGCTGTGAGCAAGGTGCTGCACCAGACGGGTCTGTTTGTATCCAGCATGCACGAAGGTGCGGCCGACAACATCTGGGAGCAGCGCGAAGTTGAATGCTTGGAGAAGCACGGCGCCGACGTGATACGCGCCGTGCTGGGCATCATGGCGGGAGCCAGGGAAGCGATGGAGGCCCGCCAGCATGGTTGATATCGTAGATACCGCAAACGACCAGGTCGAGTACTTCCTACAGGTCGCGCTGGATCGTCGTCAGCGCCCAACGTGCGCCGTCAGCGCACCGTTCTGCGAGGATTGCGACGAGCCTATCCCGTTACTTCGTCAGAAAACGATCCAGGGTTGCGCAACCTGCGTCAGTTGTCAGCAGTTGCGGGAGGCTCGTCATGTCTAGTCAGGCCTCCCGTGACCCGTCACTCCTTAAGCTTCAGCTTCAGCAGTTTTCCGATGCGCACCAGATAGGCATCCATGCTCTTTTTGTCGGAGGTGGGTACACAACCATCGTTGTACAGGTAAATGCGCTCCAGATCTTCGTCACCACGGGCGCTCAAAGCTGCCGCCATTTTCTTTGTCAGGCCTTTCGCCTGGAAGCTGACAGGGAAATCTTCGTATTTAACGTATTCACCTGTCATGAATCCCACCGGCTTGTAATTGCGGTTGAGCATGACGTAGCTGCCGTCGCTGTTCCTCATCAAACAGTATGGGAAATGTGTATGGCGCAACTCTTCCTTCAACATTACTTTTTCTCCATTGGGGTTGGTTATGAGCAAGCCATTGATCATCGTTGGACCGCAGGAATCCGGCAAGACCAAAAATGCAGCATCGTTTCTGCAGGTGTTTGGCTGCTCTCGACTCGTGGACGATTGGGACGGAAAGGCTCCGCTAAAACCCGGAGACCTTGCGCTGACCAACGTGGAAGACGTATCGATACCGTATGGGTGCAAAGTGCTCTCGTTTGTGGAGGCAATGCAGTACGTCAGGCCGGCTTAATACAGCCTCACCCTGTCGGGAGTTTTGAGGATGAATGAGGCTTCTACCAGCTCTACAGTATCTTCCTGGGCTCGCCGCTACATCGAAACCTTTAACCTGGCCCTGGTCCCGATTGACCCAGGTGAAAAGGCGCCGAAGGGCATGGGCTGGAACAAACCAGGCGGCTACATCACTGATCCGGCTGTCGCCGAAGCATTCTGGCAACGAAACCCCAACCACAACCTGGGCGTAGTGCTCGGGCCCAGCCGTGTTTGCTCGTTGGACGTGGACGATGTGCAGTGGACGCGGTTTGTGTTGTTCGATCAGATGGGGCTCGACCTTGATGCTATGGCGCTGGTCTATCCGACCATCGTTGGCAACCCATTGCGATTCCGCGTGCTGTTCAAGTTGCCCGAGGAAATGGAGCTGGCGCGCCACTCACTTTCCTGGCCCAACGAAAAGGACCCGGATGGTTCCATTCATAAGGCGTTGACGTTTCGTATCAAGGCCGCGAAAGAAGCGGGCGATGTTGCAGGTGAGGCTGCGTTGCGCGCCGAGGCCGATGAGTACAAGCGCTTCACGGTATTCGAGCTGCGCGCGGGGTTGGTGCAGGACGTGTTCCCACCGTCGATCCATCCCGGCACCGGCAAACCGTATACCTGGCGCACCCCACCGAGCGCGGCTGGCGGCCTTCCGATCCTCACCAATGAGCTGCTGAACATTTGGCAGAATTGGGACGTCTTCAAGCGAAACGCCGAGGCCGCGTGTCCATGGGCACCAAAGCCCAAGAAGCCCGCCGCGAAACCCGTCAAGCGTGCACCGCCGGCTGGCGACAAGCCTTCAGTGATTGACGAGTTCAACCGCTGCCACAATGTGGAAGAGCTGCTGCGGGCCCACGGCTATATCAAGCGTGGTAACAAGTGGTTGTATCCCCAGAGCAGTACCGGTCTGCCAGGCGTTACGGTCACCGACGATAAGGTCTACTCCCACCATGGTGCCGATCCGTTGGCCAACGGTCACCAGAATGATGCTTTTGAGGTGTTCTGTCTGCTGGACCACGATGGCGACCAGTCGAAAGCCGTGAAGGATGCCGCCCGCATGTTGGGCATGCAGCATTCGTCACGCCTGGACCCAAAAGAACTTCCCCCAGCCCCGTCTGCGGATGCAGGCCAGCAGGACTTAGGCGCGCCGCCCTGCGAGGCCGCTCCCGCTACTGACGGGGGGGCGGGGGAGGAGCTGACGTATGAGCAAGTGCTCCGGCGTTACGTGCTGGTCGAGGGCACCACCCAGGTGTGGGATCTCGACAAGTCTCGGGTGATGAAGAAAACCGCGTTTGAGGTCAGGGTTGGGAAGCCGCTGGCGAAACAGTGGATGGACGACACCCTCAAGAAGCTGATCTCGGATGACAAGGTTAAGGAGATCGAGCAGGCACGCAAGTTGGCCGGCAAGAAGGGCGGTGCGCTGAACCTGGAGCCGATTGAACGGTACGTGTACATCGACGGTACCAAGGACGTATGGGACCGCGAAAAGAAACGGCGTATTGCCGAAGGCGCGGTCAAGATGGCACTCGGCGATATGTATGGCATGTGGTTGAACAGCCCGGAGCGCCGAGTGGTCGATGTGGAGAACATCGTGTTCGACCCGACGATGACCAAGGATCCCAACGTCTATATCAACACCTTCGACGGGCTGCCCATGGAGCCGAAGCGCGATGACGCGGCGTGTGAAAACCTACGGTGGCTGATCTCTTTCCTATGCAACCATGACAAGTCGTCGAACGATTGGTTGGTGCGGTGGTTGGCGTACCCGTTGCAGCACCTGGGCGCGAAAATGGATACGGCGGTGCTGGCTCACTCGACCATGGAGGGTTCGGGCAAAAGTCTGCTGTTTGCTGACGCCTTCGGGCTGCTATACGGGCAATACGCGGCTACGGTCGGGCAGACACAGCTGGAAAGCAACTTCAACGCTTGGCAAAGCCGCAAGTTGTGGGCCGTGTTCGAAGAGGTGGTGAGCCGCGATCAGCGTTACAACCAGGTAGGCAAGATCAAGCACCTGGTGACCGGCAAGACGGTGCGTATGGAGTCGAAGTTCATCAACGGTTGGGAGGAAGCCAACCACATGAATGCCGCGTTCCTCAGCAATGAGATTATGCCCTGGCCGATCTCGCCCAGTGACCGGCGAATGTTGGTGCTGTGGCCCATGGAGACGCTTCCGGTGGAGCGCCAAAAGGCTGTGGGCAGGGAACTGGAGAATGGTGGTGTCGCGGCGCTGTACGCGTGGTTGTTGTCTGTTGACCTGGGCGGCTTTGACCAGCGTACCAGGCCGCCTAGTACTGATGCGCGGGAGCGGTTGGTGGCACTGAGTCGGTCCAGTTGGCAGACTTTTCTGTTCCTCTGGCAATACGGCGAGCTGGGGCGCGATATGTGGGGAGCCTGTTTGTCGAGCGATCTGTACGCGATGTTCCTGGAGTGGTGCCACCGAAACAAAGAGCATGTGATGAGCCAGACGAAGTTCTCGTTGTTCATTAGCTCTGAGGTGGACAAGACCCGCGCCATCCCCTGGACCGACGGCAGCAATCGCAAGTTCGGGGCGTTCTTTTTCCCTCGGGGTGAAGGCGCTTCCCAGCCCCCATCAGTCAGTTCGGCCGATCTGGGCAAGGCGGTGGTTGCCTGGCGGGCGGCGGCGCGTCTGGCGGGCTGGAACGTCGACAGTTGGGACCATATCAAGGCGGCTGCAGCATGAGTCCGACTAAATGTGTGTTGGGTGTGTTGGGTGTGTGTTGGGTTGGTTTTCGATACCCCACACAATTTCGAGCCTTCTATTTCGAGACTTTGCGCCTGCTGTGTTGGGTGTGTTGGGTTTGTCGTCGCGCACACGCATGGGCGACGTTATTTGAATCCATGGAAGCTAGATTTTTTTCTTATGCGAGAACCGTTAAACCCAACACACCCAACACACTCTACACATTTGATTTAAAGCTATTGAATTTAAATGGTTTTAGTTGTGTTGGGTTTGTGTTGGGTATGGCGTTTTTTGTGTCGGGTTTGATTTTGGGTGGGGGAGCAGGGCGATGATCGAGGAAGTCGAAGAACTCATGCAGCATTGGGGTAACCAGTTCAACCAGGTAGGTGATGGTGGTGGGTTGGGTAGCCCGATGGCGACGATTATGGAGTGGGGCGGCTCTGCCCCTCGCAGCACCCCGGGATCTCGAGATCTTATGATGGCCTCCGGCGGTGGTATGGATCACGCTGCAATGGAAGTCGCCGCAGCCCTTGCGCAGTTGGAGCGGCAGTCTGATAAAGGTGCGTTGCTGGCGAAGCTCGCACGGAATCGGTATCTGCCGAGACCTGCGTGGTCGGTTCGATCTCAGTTGCCATTTCTCGGCCTGGGTGATGACGCCGACCGCACCTATCGGAATTGGGTCCATACGTTGCATCAACAGGTGCTGGTGATCCTGACCGTGCGCAGTGCGCCAGGTCGCGCGCGGAACCTGCGCGTAAAGTCACCAGCAACCAATCTAACGCGGGCGTCCAGCGTGCCGCGCGTCAGAACTTTTTGACTGCCGTTCGTCTGGAGGAACTGCCTCAAAGCTGCGTCAAAGTGCGTCAAAGGTGCGCCGAGCGGATCAACCGAAAAACACCCCTTTTCGGTTTTTCCGGAGAGGGGTAAAAAGTCCCCACGATATGGAATTTGCGCCTCGGCGCTGACTTCGCACGTGCTGTGCAGCTTCACCCGGCTTCCCTAAGCCGGTCACCTGACCCCGCTTCGGCGGGGTTTTTAATTTCTGCCCAATGGGTGTCTGCAATGGAGTATCAGCATGGGCGAGCCAGCAAGCACGGCTGCAACAGTTGTCGTGGCCGGTGGAGCCGGTGCTGCTGTAACGGGGTTGCTCACTGGCATTGATGGGCTTGCCGTGATCGGCGCTCTCGCTGGTGCCCTGGTGTTCTTTACCACCACCGAAGAGTTGCCAGTGTGGAAGCGGGTTGTCTTCCTGCTGGTCTCCTTTGTGATGGGTTACCTGTTTGCCCCGGGTGTGGCTGAGTTAGAACTGTGGGGCATTCGCCCGTTCAAGTACTCCGGCCCGGCGGCGTTCGGGGCCTCGGTGCTGGTGGTGACGGTTGCGCTCGCCATTATCAAACGTCGTGGTCTCGATGCTGAACAGCAGGGGAGGCAGGATGGATAGTCACCTGATGCAGGAAGTGCTCACCCAGATCACGTTCTGGTTGTGTGTAGCGCTCTTCGTTCGCCTGTTCACCTTCCGCCGCCGTGGTGCGCGGTTCCGCCGTGATATGAGTTGCCTTGCCTGGTTGGTGATGGTGGCGTCCGGTGCGGTGATCGTCTACATCGGCAAGGGCCAGTTGATTATGCCGCGCAACTCTTGGCCGCTGGTGCTGCTGCTGGCGGTGTTCGTCGGGTCGGTGTGTCAGAGTTCGGGCAACCTGGCCAGGGTGTGGAAAGTTGGTTGATGTCTTGGGTCCAGGTGAATGGGTTTTCAGCTAATACACAGGGGCTTTGCCCTTCAGACTTCAGAAAGTGGATCTGTAGCGTCATGCGTCAAAATGGTGCGCCGAAAAGTTGCCGGGGACCCTGGCGGTATTCGAGGGGTACGGGGCATGAAACCCGCGGGAAAGCGTTAGCGGGTGGGCTGCCAGCTTACTGAAATTCAATCCATTGAAATTGAAAGGTTTCCATTGAAAAGCCGTTGAAAAGGAGGGCTTATGACGGATCCACTGTTCCTGTCTAAAAGCGCTTTCGCGGCTCGCATCGGCAGGACGCCGAGCTACATCACTTGGCTCAAAGGCAACAACCGCTTGGTGTTGTCGCCTGACGGCAAGATGGTGGACGTGCTGGCAACCGAAGCGCTGATCCTCGAAACCGCCGACCCCAGCAAGGCCGCCGTCGCTGCTCGACACCAGCAGGACCGGATCCAGCGCGACGTTTACAGCCAACTGTCCCCCCAGGTCGAGCCGACTAACACGGCTGCGCCGCAGCAGCTTACTACTGTCGGCGCCAAGGGCCACGACTTCCATAAGGCTCGCGCCATGCGCGAACACAACCTGGCGCAGCTGGCCGAGATCGAGCTGCACAAGGCGCAGGGCTCCCTGGTCGCAAGGGATGCAATCGAACTGGGCGCTTACAACGCCGGACGCCATCTGCGCGACCAGTTGTTCGGCCAGCTGCCTCAGCTGTCGCACAAGCTGTCAGCCATGACCGACCCTTGGGACATCGAAAAACACCTGGCGGCGACGCTGCGTAAAACACTGGAAGAGGCTGAACGCATGTCCTCATCCGACCTTGAACGTGCAATGACTTCGAGTTGACCTATGCACCCGGAAATCCCTGACGGTGAGAAGGTCTTCCGTGAGGCGTATTTCCGTGGGCTACGACCCGACCCCGACCTGTGGATCGACGAGTGGGCCGACGAGTACATGCGCATCCCGCGAGACACGGGCGCACCTGAGCCCGGCCAGTACCGCACCGAGCGCACGCCGTACGCTCGTGAGCCCATGCGCTGCCTGTCGCCGGCTCACCCGTGCCGGCGCGTGATCACCATGGTGGCTTCGCAACTGATGAAAACGCAGATCGCCTTGAACTGGATGGGCGGCCTGATCCATATGGCACCGTCCAACATCCTCGCGCTGCTGCCAAGCCTGGGCCTCTCGAAGCGGGTGTCCGGGCGGATCAGCAAAACCATCAAGGCGACCCCAGAGCTGGCGAAACGTGTAGCCGCCAGTCGCTCGCGGGACGCCCGCAACACCATGGACACCAAGGAGTTCGAAGGCGGCTCCCTGTACGTCACTACGGCGGGCTCAGCGGCCAACTTATCCGAGCTGTCGGCGCGGTACATCTACGGCGACGAGGTCGACCGGTGGGAAAACGACGTCGGCCAGGAAGGTGACCCCATCGTTCTGGCGGAAACGCGGGCGACCAACTTTGGCCGCAACGCGAAGATCTACTTTTCCAGCTCGCCGACGATCAAGGGCGCTTCGCGGATCTCGGACCTGTTCGAGTCCAGCGACCAGCGTTACTACTACGTGCCATGCCCCACCTGCGGGCATATGCAGGTGCTGGAGTGGGAGCGGCTGCTCTACAACAAGGATTACAGCGCTGTTCACTACCAATGCGCCGCGCCTGAGTGTGACGTCCTGATCGAGGAGCATCACAAAACCGATATGCTCGCCCGTGGCGAGTGGCGCGCCCATGGCAACGGCGACGGCAAGACGGTGGGCTTCCACCTCAACGCGCTTTACTCGCCAATTGGCTGGAAGGACTGGCCCTCGCTGGCCGAGGAGTTCGAAGACGCCAAGAAGGCCCAGGCCAAAGGTGACATGGGCCTGATGCAGGTGTTCTACAACACACGTCTCGCCAAGGTCTGGGACAGCGCGCAAGAGCAGACCAAGGCCGAAGTGCTGGTTGCTCGGGCGCGGCTGGAGACCTACACGCTCGGCAGCATGCCGGTGGGCGTGCTGATGCTGACCGGCGCCGTCGACGTCCAGGCCAATCGCCTGGAGCTGATGGTGATGGGCTTCGGTGTCGGCATGGAACGCTGGGTGGTCGACCACCAGGTGATCTGGGGCGACCCTGCCGATGAACGCACCTGGGCGGTGTTGGACGAAAAGCTAAAGGTTCGGTATCGGCATCCTTGCGGTGTAGGTTTGGCGATCCTGGCGACAGGCGTCGACTCCGGCGGTCACCACACCGACGAGGTGTACCAGTTCTGCCGCGTGCGGCGCTGGCGCAACATTTTCGCCATCAAGGGCGCAAGCAAGCCCGGTAAACCGGTGATTGCTCAGCGGCCGTCCATGGTTGACGTGACCTGGAAGGGCCAGACCGAACGCGGCGGCGCCGAGCTGTGGTTCGTCGGTACCGACACTGCAAAGGACTGGATCTACAACCGCTACGCCTTCGAGGACGGCCCGGGTTCGCTGCACTTTGCCAACGACCTGCCGGACGAGTTCTTCGCCCAGTGCGTGGCCGAGCGCAAGGTCGCCCGGTACGTCAAAGGCTACAAGCGTATCGAGTGGGTCAAGGGCAAGGCCGAGCGCAACGAAGCGCTCGACCTGATGGTGTATTGCCTGGCGATGGCGCATTACCTGGGTATCAATCGCTACCAGGAACACGACTGGGAGCGGGTACGCCAAGCGCTGGCGCAGTCCGGTTTGTTCGACGATGTGTTGGGCGTCAAGCCCGTACAAGGCGAGCGTGACGACGAAGACGAAACGCCGGCACCGGTTGCGGCGCGTCAATCGCTACCACCACCGCCACCTGCTGCCCCGGCCGTCCAGCCACGACCCGCTACACCCCCACAACGCCGCAGCTCCACCAGCGGCTACCTGAAGAGACGCTGATATGTCGTTTACCCCCAAGCACCTCGAAGCCATCGAGCGCGCCATTGCACGCGGTGAAAAGACCGTGCGCTACAGCGACCGCACGGTGGAGTACCGCTCTATCGACGAACTGCTCAAGGCTCGCGACGAGATCCGCACGTCGCTGAGCCAAGCCGCCGGGCCGCGCTCTCGCGTGATCCGGCTTACCCACGGAGGCAAGGGAGTCTAATGGCCCGACATTATCCGACGCTTGCCCGTAACGGATTCTTGCTGCCGTCGAACATCAAGGCCAGTTACGAAGGCGCCGGTGAGGGCCGACGTTCGGCCAGTTGGGAAGCCACCGACGACGGCATCAACAGCATCAACACGCCGGCCCTGCGCAACCTGCGGGCACGCTCGCGGGCGGCGGTGCGCAATGACCCGTATGCATTCAACGTCATCGACAAGCGCGTCAGTAACCTGATCGGCACCGGCATCACGCCCAGGCCGACCACGGAAGACGCAGAGCTGCGCAAACTTCAGCAGCAGCTGTGGGATGACTGGGCGGACGAGGCGGATGCCGATGAGCTGACCGACTTTTACGGCATGCAGGCCCTGGTGGCGCGTACTGTTGAAACCGCCGGAGAGTGCTTCGTGCGGTTGCGACCACGCAGCCCCAGTGAGGGCTTGGCGGTGCCGCTGCAGCTGCAGGCGCTGGCTCCTGAGTTTGTTCCTCACGACAAGTTCGAGACGGCCAAAAACGGCAACGTGATCCGCGCCGGGATCGAATTCAACCCGGCCGGTAAGCGTGTGGCGTACTGGATGTATCTCTCGCATCCGCGCGACTCGTCATCGCTGAACGCCGGTTACAACCAGTTGGTGCGTGTACCGGCCACGCAGGTGCTGCACATCTTCGAACCCATGGAGCCCGGGCAGCTGCGCGGCGTGCCGCGCTTGGCACCAGTGTTGAAGCGCTTGCGCAGCCTGGACAACTACGACGACGCGGTGCTGTTTCGCCAGGAGGTGGCGAACCTGTTCGCCGGCTTCATCAAACGGCCGGCCCCGGACAGTGGGCAGCAGCCACGCGATCCTGTCACGGGGCAATTGCTTACCACCGACCGCGACGGCTTCACGCCGATGGTCGCGCTGGAACCCGGCACCATGCAAGAGCTGGGGCCAGGTGAAGAGGTGGAGTTCTCCAAACCCCCGGACGCCGGCAACAACTACCCGGACTTCATGCGGCAGCAGCTGATGGCTGCGGCGGCGGGTTCGGGCACGCCTTACGAGATCCTCACCGGCGACATGCGCGAGGTCAACGATCGGGCGCTGCGGGTGGTGCTCAACGAGTTCCGGCGCCGCCTGGAGCAACTGCAATTCGGCGTGTATGTGCATCAGCTGTGCCGCCCGGTGCGTGCTGCCTGGCTGGACATGGCTGTGCTTTCCGGCGCCCTGGTGCTGGAGAACTATGCGCAACGTCGGCGGGAATACCTGCGAACGCGTTGGGTGCCGCAAGGCTGGGCCTACATCCAGCCGGTACAGGACGTGCAGGCGCGGCGGATGGAAGTGCAGGCGGGCTTTGGTTCGCGCAGCGAGATGTGTCTGCGCAACGGCTACGACGCGGAGACCATTGACGCGGAAAACGCCGCCGACCTCGCCCGGTCCACGGAACTCGGCCTCAACTACACCACGCTTGATGCCATCGAGCCGAATGACGACAAGGAACAATCATGAGTAAAAAAGCCAAGCCCCGCGTCTTTGACAAGGCGGGCAAGCAGGTCAAGGTCGCCGACAAAAGCTGGTACACCCTCCAGGCCAGCGGCGAAGCCGAGCAACGCAGCATCGAAATCTTCGTGTACGGCGAGATCGGCGCCTGGGGCGTCACTGCCAATCAGTTCGTGCAGGATCTGCGCGCCATGGATGACGGCGCGTCACCGGTGATTGTTGCCTTCAACAGCATCGGTGGGGACTTGTTCGACGGCCTGGCGATCCACAACGCATTGTCGCGCCTGGGCGAGCGCTGCACCGGTCGTATTGACGCCCTGGCGGCGAGTGCGGCCAGTGTCGCGGTATGCGGCGCTCACCGAGTGGTGATCGCGGCCAATGCCATGTTGATGATCCACAACCCCTACACCTTTACCGGTGGTGATGCCGAAGACTTCCGCCGTGTCGCGGATGTGCTGGACCAGACTCTGGAAGCGATCATCGCGGCGTACAAGGCCAAGGCGCCGGACATCGACGAAGCCGAGCTGCGGCGCATGGTCAATGCTGAAACTTGGCTCACGGCCAACGAGGCGGTGGCGCTGGGCCTGGCCGATGAGGTTGGCGATGGTTTGAAGGTCAGCGCCTGCCTCGGCCAAGGCAGTGTGCTGCAGCGTTTCCAGAATGCCCCGGCCGAACTGCTCGCCCAGTTGGACGAAGAGCCGGAAGTCGAATCGCCGGAACCAGATCCAGCGCCCGTATTGGACGCGGCCAAGTTGGCGCTGATGGTCACGCAGGGTTGTGCAGCGGCAGGCATCAGCAACCTGGTGGACCCGATTCTCGCTGTGACGAAGTTGGAAAGCGAAGCTGTGATCCAGGCCGCGCTGACCAAGGCCAAAACCCTGCACGGCCTGTGCGTTGCAGCACGATTGCCAGAGCTGACCGGCGAGTTCATCAGCGCTGGACTCGACGAAGCTGCAGTCCGCGCACGGTTGTTCGACAAGCTGGTCGGCAGCGGCGGCGGCTTTGAAATCAACAACAGCCTGCCACTTGACGATGACCCAGCCGCGACGATCAAGGCCAAACAGGTCGACACTCACTCAATCTGGGCCAGCCGTCAGGCGGCACAGAACGGAACCTCGAAAGGAGCAAGAGCATGAAAACTGAATCGATGCACGCGGGCGAGTTCCTGCTGTCTGAAGGCGCTGGCAACATTTCCCGCGAAGCGATCAACGTCGCCGCTGGTGCCGCCTTGGAGCCTGGTCAGATTCTTGGCCTGGTCACACTCACCGGCGAGTTCGCCCCGTATAAGCCGACCGCCGAAGACGGCACCGAAAACGCCATCGCGATCCTCTACGGGCCGCTGGGCGAATCGGATGTGCCACGTCGCGGTCGCGCGGTCGTGCGGCTGGCCGAGGTCAGCGAAGCGCATTTGACCGGCCTCGATCCCGCCGCTGAAAAGGCCCTGGCTACCCATTTCGTGATCGTCCGCTAATACGTTCACCCTCTTTTATCCATCCCGCCGCGTGCGGGATTTTTCATTTCTGGAGAGTACCCATGGCCGATATCGCCATTTTTGAAGACGATGCGTTCAGCGTCTCCTCGCTGACCGCTGCAATCAATGAGCAGCAATACCTGCCAGGGCGCATCAGCAGCCTGGGACTGTTTCGCGAAGAAGGCATCAGCACGCTGACCGTGCAGATCGAGAAGGACGGCGACACCCTGGCCCTGGTGCCAGCAGGTGAACGTGGTACCTCGGGACTGGTGGTCGGCGCGACTAAGCGTATGTTGATTCCGTTCAACACCGTGCACCTGCCGGAGCGCTTCACGATCAAGGCAGATGAGATCCAGGGTATCCGCGCCTTCGGCTCTCTCACTGAGTTGCAGGCCGTGCAGGACGTAGTCAACAAGCGTCTTGGTAAGGCACGTCGCCAGTTGGATGCCACCCACGAATTTCAACGCATGGGTGCATTGAACGGGACGGTGCTGGACGCGGACGGCAAGACTGTACTGTTGGATATCTATGACCGTTTCGGTGTCGAGCGACAGAAGCTCCCTATGGAATTGGGTAACCCTGCCACTGAGATCCGTGTGAAGTGTGGTGAAGCCTTGGATATGCAGGAGGAAGCGCTGGGCAGCGTCACTACTACTGGCTCTCGTGCCTTCTGCGGAAAAAACTTCTGGAACAAGCTGCTCGTCCACAAGTCGGTCAAAGAAACCTACCTCAATACCATGCAGGCCGCGTCCCTGCGTGGCGATGCCCGTGAAAGCTTCGAGTTCGGCGGGATCGTCTGGGAGCGGTATCGTGGCAAGATTGCCGGCGTTGCGTTTGTCCACGACGACAAGGCACTGCTGGTCCCTGAGGGCGTCCCTGATTTGTACATCTCGTCCTTCGCGCCGGCCGACTACATGGAAACGGTCAACACCCAGGGCATCCCGTACTACAGCAAGATCGAGCCGCTGCCGTTCAACAAGGGCGTCGCCGGTGAAGCCCAGTCCAACCCGCTGCACCTGTGCACGCGGCCTCGGGCGCAGATCCTGCTGGAGATGTGACCGTGGCCTTCCGCGAACTGATCGACGACATCGACGCGGTGGTGTTCGAAACACTGGGTGATACCGCACGAATCGAGGGGCGTGAAGAACCTGTGCTCGGCATGTTCGCGGCGCCCTGGTTGCAACCCAAGCTCGGCAAGCTGAACACCGGCTTGCGCGAGCCTCGGTTTGAGATCCGCGTCAGCGATTCGGAAGGCTTGAAACGCGGGCTATTGGTCAGCATCGATTTGCCTGCTTTGGATGGCGGCGGCGATTACGACCTGCTGCAGCTGGAGCCGAGTGGCGACGGTCTTGTCGCCTTGATCCTGAGGTTACGCCCATGAGCATCGGTAGCTACTACAAGCCCTCGGCTGGCGGCGGCATGATCTCCATCCAGTCGTCAGCCGCAGACCTGCAGGCGTTTCAGGACTTTGCAAAGCTGGTGCCCAAGGCAGCTGCGACTGCTCACCGTCGAGCCATCAACAAGACACTGGGATGGTTGCGCACGCACATCGCCCGGGCGGTTAGTCGGCAAGAGCGCATTGCTGTCGCGGCGGTGCGTCAACGGTTGCGCAGTTACCCGGTGTCCGGCGGGGCTTCGAGCGGCAAGCTGTGGTTCGGTTTGAACGCTATCGAGTCCAGTCGGATCGGCCGGGCACGGCAGACAGGCACCGGTGTGTCGGTAGCGGGGCGGCGGTATCAAGGCGCGTTCCTCAAGAAGGTTTACGGCAACAAGCCGGACATCTGGATCCGTACCGCAAGCAAGCACTTCAATGCTGACGATTACCCTGACAGCACGGTGTCGCCGGGGCGCGGGCCGAGTTCGGGATGGGTGGCGGAAAACGGCAGTCGCTTTCCGCTGGCAAAGGCGAAGGTCTCTCTGGAGCAAGCCCGGCCCCATTTTGAAAGCTGGGTACAAAAGGCTGATGAACGCTTACTGGAGATCCTGAAACAGGAACTCAACTTTGAGTTGCAGAAATACCTCAAGAGGATCGGTTAATGGCTGACGAACCTTTTAGCCTCGACCAGCTTTACCGAGCGGTCGAGCAACACCTGGTGAGTCATCTGCCAGGGGTTCAGACGGTGAGTGCTTGGCCGAACATCCAGGATCGCATTGCGTTACCGGCAGTGTTTCTGGAGCTGGCCGAGATCGAGCCCGGTACCGATATCGGCACGGGCGAAACTGCATTGGTGTGTAAGTTCGAAGCGCGAATCATCGTTGACCCCATCGATCCCTTGCATCAGCAGCAGGCGGTGCAGTTGGTTACCCAACTCGCGGTTCTACTGCGGGCACAGACCTGGGGGCTGGAGGTCGAGCCAGCTGAGTTCGTTCAGGCCTTGCAGGATTGGACCCAGCCGGCTTTGGATGGTTACACCGTGTGGCTGGTGGAATGGACGCAGCAGGTGTACCTCGGTCCTGAACAATGGCCTTGGCCTGACCAACCGCCTGGGATGCTGTTGTTTGGCTTCAACAACGACGTCAAAGAGGACTTTGTGCCGGCGGAGGACATGTGAGCGGCTATGCCAGCGCCCAGCATGACCGCATGCTCGCCGGGGTGGTGAAGGCTTGTTATGTGGTGGCCCTCGACCTGGCCGCCTCGCCGCCGGTGTGTCGGGTGTCGGATGGCGAATGGGTCAGCGCATGGGTGCGCTGGCACAGCATTGCAGCCGGCAAGGCCAGGCACTGGCGGGCGCCCTCCATGGGGGAGCAGGGGACTTTAGTCAGTGCCAGCGGTGACGTGGCGCAAGGCACCTTCATCCCGGGCTTGTATGGCAATGCCGGCCCGCCACCGGATAACCGCGATCATGTCGAAGTCTGGCGCTTTGACGATGGCGGCTCGCTGATCTACGACTGGCAGGCCAAGAGCTACAGCATCACCCTGCCGAGCGGAACGGTGACCATCAAAGTCGCCAGTACAGAGGCGGTCATCACGGACAGCGCTGTGAACGTGACCACCGGCAACATCAATCTGAAAGCGGCGGTGCTGATCGACGGTGCATTGCACGTTACAAAGGGCATCACCAGTGCCGGCGCGATCATTGATGCCGGTGGCAACAGCAATCACCACACGCACTAATTTCAATCCCCAACAGCCCGCCCAGTGCGGGTTTTTTTACACCTGGAGTTTGCCTTATGAATAGGTCTAGAACTGATGGCGATTCGGCGGGGTCCGTCGAAGCGATTGCGGTAGTGGGTTTGAAGCCCGCGGCGCTTGGTATTCCGGTGACTGCTGACCCGGTGGAGCCCATCGGCCCCGCGCGTGTCTTTCGCGACAAGGTTTTCACCTCGCGAACACTGATCCTGCCCAGCGGCGAGGCGCTTCCTGTTATTGCGGGTCGCGTCACCGCATGTGGCGATGATCAATTTGCGTTCTTGAAAGCGCATCCAGATCTGGAGCAATTGAAGGAGTAATCACAATGATCGGAATGGACCGCCACACCGGCCAGCCCATTTCCGGCATCGCGCACTTGCGCCAATCAGTTCCAGACATCTTGGGCACGCCGCTAGGCAGCCGCCGGCATCGGCCTGAGTACGGCAGCAAGCTGCGGCGGTTTGTGGATTTGCCTGTTAACGAGGGCTGGAAAAGCGCTGTACAGGCGGAAGTTGCCCGCGCCCTGGGGTGTTGGGAGCCGCGTTTGAAACTGGATCAGGTACGCGTCGTTTCCGTTATCGGCGGGCAAATCAATCTGAAGATCGTCGGGCAGTACCTGGGCGACGCCGTCACGTTGGAGGTGGCCGTATGAGCATTGTGGATCTGTCTTCGTTGCCGGCACCGACCGTGTTGGAGCCGCTGGACTTCGAAGAGGTTTATCAGGAAGGGCTGAGCGTTTTTCGCGGGTATATGGGCGGCAACTGGACCGCCGCGCTGGAAAGTGACCCGGTGGTTAAAGTGCTGGAGGTCGGCGCTTACATCAAGGTCGGCAACCGCGCCCGGGTCAATGATGCCGGCAAGGCGGTATTGCTGGCACACGCCATACGTGGTGACCTCGATCACTTGGGGGCCAACGTCAACTTAAAACGCTTGGTTATTCAAGCGGCAGATCTGCTGGCAGTGCCGCCGGTACCGGAGGTTGAGGAGGACGACGACCCGTTCCGGGAGCGTATTCAGTTGGCCTACGAGGGGCTGACCACGGCCGGACCGCGTAACAGCTACATCCTGCATGCGCGAAACGCGTCGGGGCTGGTGGCGGATGCCACGGCTGAAAGCCCTGCGCCTTGTTACGTGACGGTAACGGTGTTGGGGCTGGACGGGGAGGGCGTTGCTTCACCAGCTCTGTTGACTACGGTGGCCGCCGCGCTGAATGACGAAAACGTACGGCCAGTGGGAGATCGGGTGACGGTGCAGAGCGCCCAAGTGATCCGTTACCAAATCAACGCGATCCTGCATATGACCAGTGCTGGACCCGAAGCCGATGCCAGTTTGGCCGAAGCAAAGAACCGTTTGGCTGCCTGGATCAATCCGCGAAAGCGGCTTGGCGTCGAGGTGGCTCGCTCCGGTGTCGATGCGCAGCTACACGTTGCCGGCGTTTCGCGGGTCGAGCTGTTTGGATGGCAGGACCTGGCCCCGACCAAGGCTCAGGCGGCGTTCTGTACGGGCTACACCGTGACGCTGGCGGCCTGACATGAAAAGCCTACTGCCGATCAACAGCACGCAACTGGAACGCGCCATGGAGGCGACGTTTTTCGAGAAAACGATTGCCCCGCTGCGCGACCTCTACAACGCTGATACCTGCCCGGTTCATTTGCTGCCGCATCTGGCCTGGGCCTGGTCGGTGGATCGCTGGGACTACCGATGGACTGAGGCGACTAAGCGTGCCGCTATTAAGGCGTCTTACTACATCCATGCCCACAAAGGGACCATCGGTGCGTTGCGCCGAGTGGTCGAGCCCCTGGGCTATCTGATCGAGATTATCGAGTGGTTCAAGATGGTGCCGGAAGGCATCCCTGGCACCTTCGCGTTGAAAGTTGGCGTTCTCGACACCGGTATCACTGAGGAGATGTATCAGGAGCTGGAGCGGCTGGTTGATGACGCCAAGCCCGTCAGCCGGCACCTGACGGGGCTGGCGATCAGTCTCGAAACTCAAGGTCTTTTGAACATCAGTGTTGCCCTGTACGAAGGCGACGAAATCGACGTTTACCCGCCGGTCATGCGTGACATTGAGGTCACCGGGGCTTTTGGCGTGGTCGGACGCGAACACTCTATTGACACCCTGGACGTTTATTATGATTGATGCGAATTCGCAGTTTTTCGCCATCCTCACAAACGTGGGAATGGCTAAGCAGGCGAACGCTGACGCGCTCGGCATTCCCTGGAAGTTCACTGACATGGGCGTGGGTGATGCTAACAACACTGACCCCATCCCCAGTGCGGCGCAGACTCGCCTGATCAACGAGTGGCGCCGCCGTCCTTTGAATCAAGTGCGGGTCGATCCGGTGAACCCGGCGGTGATCATTGCCGAGCAAATTATCCCCGCTGATGAGGGGGGGCACTGGATTCGCGAAATCGGCTTGTATGACGTCGATGGCGATCTGGTCGCAGTAGCCAACTGCGCGCCGAGCTTTAAGCCGGTTCTGTCGCAGGGCTCCGGCCGAACGCAAGTGGTGCGGATGAATTTCATCGTATCCAGCACCGGCAACATCACGCTCAAGATTGACCCGGCCGTGGTGCTGGCAACGCGCGAGTACGTCGATCTGCGGATCATGGAAGAGCTGTACAAACTCGATAACAAACAATCGGTACGGGTGGCAACCACGGCCAGCATCGCCCTGGCGGGCCTGCAGACCATCGACGGCATTGTGTTGGCGGCCGGTGATCGAGTGCTGGTGAAGAACCAGAATGTCGCTAAGGACAACGGGCTGTACGTTGCGGCGGCGGGCGTATGGAAGCGCACGGAAGATGCCGATACCAATGCCGAAGTTACGTCAGCGCTGTTGGTATCGGTAGAGCAGGGCACCACGCTGGCTGATACACGCTGGCAGTTGGTCACCGATGGCGTGATCGTCCTCGGCACCACCGCGCTGACATTTCAGAACGTCACGCAAGGTTTTGCACCGATTAATTCCCCTGCACTGCTTGGGTCACCAACAGCACCGACCCCGCCCAAGTTTAATAACAGCAAATTGCTCGCAAATACCGAGTTTGTCCAAGCCGCTATCGGTAATTATGCTGGGCAAACAAATTACACGGCTGATACGGCGTTAACAGCGGCAGACGTTGGAAGGTTGAGCAACTTTGCGCAACTTTCGACAGTTACATTGCCCCCGGCATCAAGCGTGGCGGCCGGGTCCCTGATTACTATTGGCAGCTCTCTTGCAGGAGGGGTTACGGTAATGGCTGCAGTGGGTGACGTGCTGACGAATGTGAATACTGAGTCAGGGCCGTTTTTTATCCAGGTCGGTACTTTCGGTGTATTCCGCCGACAGTTAGGGGGCATCGGCTGGAGCTTTGACGGTGGGGATGCAGCACTCAAGTACTCGCCTTTGTTTTCTGCCCGTCTGACAACGAATGGCTATCAAAGATCGCCTTCCGGCCACATTGAACAATGGGGCGTCATTCCTGCCATCCCTGCGGGCGGTTCGGTGCTGATCAATTACCCTATTAAATTTCCCAGTGGCCCTTTAGCGATTGTGGCGGGGGCGGGCGCTTCGCAGGCGGGGTCGCCCGGGGTCAATTCCTACAACGAATCTTCTGGGCAGGTCAGGTTCTGGAACGCGTCACTCACTGTTGCCACGCAGGCGAGCACCTATTTTGCCAAGGGCATTTAATGCTTTTTAGAGGGTGGTTTTTATGTTTGCTTCAAAACAAACCGGCTTCTTCTACGATCCGGGATTCAACGATTCTATCCCCGATGACGCGGTGGAAATCTCCCCTGAGGCGCATGCTGAACTGCTGGCGGGGCAAGGCGAAGGCAAGGTAATAGGTTGGGGCGATGACGGCTTCCCGCGCCTCGAACCTGCGCCTGGGCCGTCGCCCGATCAACTGGCAATGGTTGAGCGCGCTTGGCGTGACTTGCAGCTCACCGGGACAGATAGCGTTGTGACGCGCCACCGCGACGAGCTGGAGGAGGGTTCTCCGACTTCCTTTACTGCTGAGCAATATGCTGAGCTACAAGCCTATCGACGACAACTGCGTGATTGGCCGGAAGCCGGCGAGTTTCCTTTGAGTGAACATCGCCCGCAAGTGCCGTCCTGGCTCCCGGAGTTAACTCAATAAACGCCCCGCGCTGACGGGGCGTTTTCTATTCCTTCACGCGTAACACGAACAACCCACGGCCTCGCTCATGCGGGGCTTTTTCGTTTCTGGAGATCGAGCCTTATGAGTTTCTTTCACGGCGTTACCACGACCGACATCAAGACGGGCGCGCGCACTATTTCGTTGCCGTCGTCTTCCATCATCGGACTGTGCGACACCTTCACCCCGGGCGGGCTGGATGGGGGCACGGCCAAGGCCGGCGAGTTGAAGTTAATCACCACTGAGCGCGAAGCCATTGCCGCGTTCGGTGCAAATTCGGCAATCACCAAGGCTTGTAAAGCGATCTACACCAAGGCAAAGGCTGTGATCGTCGCCATCGGCGTGCCGAAGCTGGAAGACGCGGCGCTGCAAACCTCGGCGATTATCGGCGGCGTTTTGGCGTCGGGCCAGCGCACCGGCTTGCAGGCGTTGCTGGACGGTAAAAGCCTGTTCAACGCTCAGCCGCGGTTGTTGATCGCACCGGGGCATACCGCCACGCAAGCAGTGGCGACCGCGCTCGATAGCCTGGCGCAGAAGCTGCGGGCTATCGGCATCCTCGATGGTCCTGGCACCACGGATGAGGCGGCGATGCTCTACGCCGATAACTTCGGCAGTCGCAACCTGTTCATGGTTGACCCGGGCGTACAGTACTGGGACACCGACCTCAGTAAGACGGTTGATGCACCGGGCTCGGCCTGGGCGGCAGGCTTGTTTGCCTGGACCGATGCCGAATATGGCTTCTGGGCCTCGCCGTCGAACAAGGAGTTCACCGGTATCACCGGCACGACCCGGGCTGTCGAGTACCTGGATGGCGACGAGACGTGCCGTGCCAACCTGCTGAACAACGCCAATATCGCGACGATCATTCGCGACGACGGCTATCGCTTGTGGGGCAACCGTACGCTGTCGAGCGATCCGAAGTGGGCGTTCGTCACGCGCGTTCGAACACTGTTCATCCTCATGGATGCAGTGCAGACCGGCCACAAGTGGGCGGTAGACCGCTCGATCACCAAGACCTACGTCAAGGATGTGACTGATGGTCTGGACGCTTTCATGCGCGACCTGAAAGCCCAGGGCGCGATTATCAATTTTGAGGTGTACCCGGACACCGAGCTGAACACGGCCAGCCAGATCGAACAGGGCAAAGTTTTTTGGCGTATCCGCTTCACCGACGTGCCGCCAGCAGAAAACCCTAATTTCCTTTTCGAAGTCACCGATCAGTGGATGACCGAAGTTCTTGAAGCAGCCTAAGGGGCCAAACCAATGATTCCTCAAACTTTGTATGACACTAATCTGTTTGTCGACGGTGTGAACTTCTCCGGCGAAGTGCCAAGTCTGACCCTGCCCAAGCTGACGGTTAAGACCGACGAGTATCGGGGTGGCGGTATGGCCGGTCCCATTGAGATGGCACAGGGCCTGGAGAAAATGGAAGCGTCTTTTGTCACCAAGGGCGTGCGTCGTGAGTCGTTGAAATACTTCGGCTTGGCCGATGGCACGGCCTTCAACGCGACGTTCCGAGGGGCGTTCAGGGGTCAAAAAGGAGCGGTGACTGCCGTCGTCGCAACACTGCGGGGTTTGCTCAAAGAGGTCGACTTGGGTGACTGGAAGGCCGGTGATTCGGCGGAGATCAAGCACGCCATTGCGGCGTCCTATTACAAGCTCGAAATCGGCGGACGTGTCATGTACGAAATCGACATGGTCGGTGGCGTTCAAGTAATCGACGGCAAAGATCAACTCGCTGACGTTCGCGCCGCACTCGGCCTCTAAGGGAATAGATCCAGATGAATCAAGCAAACGCTAAGAATGTACCAGCCTGGTTGTCGCTCAGCGCGCTCGCCGCTGTCGTGACGCTCACGCGGCCAAGCAATGCCAACGGCGTGCTGGTTGAGACGCTCACCTTGCGTGCCCCGGTGGTGCGCGAGGTCCGGGCAGCCGACAAAGCGTCGAATGGCGACGAGGAACAGCGTGAACTGATGCTGTTCGCCGGGTTGGCCGAGGTCGGTGTTAAGGATCTCGAAGGCCTCAAGCTGACGGACTATCGCCGTGTTCAAGCCGCGTATTCGCATCTGGTCCCGGAAACCGACTACACGGATGTGGTGCCGCCGTGGTTGTCGGTGACCACCGATCAGGCCGTGGTGACGCTTTCCTGTCCAAGTGAAATCAACGGGGTATCGGTTGATAAATTGCCCCTGCGCTCCCCGACAGTGGGCGATGTGCGCGCGGCAAATCGTGACGCTGCCGGTGATGCCGAGCAGCGTGAGCTGGTGTTGTTTGCCTCGCTTGCCGGTGCACCTATCGCAGATCTGGAGGGCCTGAAGCTGGTGGATTTTAACCGCTTGCAGGCCGGCTATTTTCGCATGGACCAAGACGACGGGATTTGATCCTGCCGTCATAAAATTGGCCGCGAAACGTCTGGCGGCGGAAACCGGATTTTCCGCCGCCGAGATTCTGTCGATGCCGTTTGCAGAAATGGTGTGGTGGCTCACGGACTGAGCCGCCTTCGATAAGACTATGCAAATGAGGGCCATGACATGGCGAACAAAATTGCCCTCGGGCTGGTGATCGGCGGCGCCGTCAGTTCGACCGTCGGTGCTGCGTTTAAAGATGTAACAGGGCGCATCAAGCGTCTTGAGGCGGAAGGCAACAAGGCGCGTGTTTTACAGCGCACTATCGGCGACACCATTCGCTTGCGTGATGAATGGAAGAAAGCCCATGACAGCGGCTCTGAGGGTGCATCCAAGCTGCTGGGGCGATTGAACTCCAATCTCGACAGTTTGAAAAAGCAGGGCATCGAGGTCGGCCGGCTGGAAAAAGCCTATCGTTCCATGGGTCAGACCGCCAATAAAGCCGAGCTTAAAGCCCGGGGGCATCAGCAACTGGATGCTGGTAAGAACGGCATGAAAAGCACAGTCGGCGCCGCTGTTGTTGGTGTCGGCATGCTCGCTGTACCGACCAAGGTCAGCGCGGATTTTGGGGCCATTGTTCGTGACATCGCGATCAAGGCCGGCATTGCCAACAAGCCACAAGAAAAGGAGATGTCGCGCAAGATCATCGATACCTCGCGCGACACCGGCATGGCGCGTAACGATGTTGCCGACGTCGTCAACCAGTTGGTCGGCGCCGGCATGGAGTTGAGCAAGGCCCTGGAATATGCGCCAGTCGCGGCCAAGTTTGTCGTGGGGCAGGGGTCGAGCGGTGTCGACACGGCGAAGATGATCAACGCCCTGGGGCAAAACGCCAAGATCACCGACCCTAAGCAGATGCAGCAGGCGCTGGAGGCGATTGCCTACCAAGGGCAGGCTGGCAGCTTCGAAGCGGCCGACATGGCTAAATGGTTTCCTGAGCTGTTGGCGAACATGGGCAGCCTGGGCATCACCGGCATGGATGCGGTGACGCAGTTGGGTGCCATGCTGCAAGTGCAGATGAAGTCTGCCGGCGGCGCCGATGAGGCAGCCAACAACCTCAAAAACTGGATGAGCAAAATAGGCTCAGGTGAAACCGTCAAGGCGTATGCAAAGGCCGGTATCGATTACAAGGGATCGATGCAGACCGGTTTGCAGAACGGTATGTCCACGCTGGAAACCAGCATGGCGTTGGCGCAGAAGTATATTCAGGCCACCGATCCGAAGCGCGCGGCGGCGATGGCCGAGGCCACGGCGAAAATCAGCAAGGAGTCTGACCCGGAGAAAGCCAAGGCCATGATGGCCTCGCTGGAAGAATCCTTGCGCACGGGCGACCTGTTCGCTGACATGCAGGTGAAGGCTGCGCTTTCTGCCTATATGCAGAACAAGGCGTTGTACAGCCAGCTCAAAAACGATTCGCGTGATGCCACGGGCATTCTCGACAAGAACCTCAGCGAGCGGCGTGAGGCGTCGTCGCAGAAGTGGGCCGAGATGGCTCAGTCGATGGATGACGCGATGCGCAGTGTCGGGGATGCCCTGCGTCCGGTCACGGACACCGTTGCTGAAGCGTTGACCAAAGTCACCAAGGGCATTACCTCGCTGTCCGACAGCGCCCCCGGGGTGGTTACGGGCATCGCGGCTGTGGGTGGCGGTCTTGTCGCGCTTAAGGGGCTGCTTAGTTCGTTCAAAATCGCTAAGGGGTTGCTCAACGTCGCGCGGGGCTCGCTGGGTGGTAAGTCCGGTGAAGTGCAAAAAGTCTTTGTGACCAACGCTGAGGACGGCAACGGCGGCGGAAATAATGGCCAGCCCAAAGGTAAGGCCGGCAAAGCGCTGTCGTTGGTGGAGACCGGGCTCAAGGCAGTTGCTGCTCTTAAGGGCCAGTCCGCCGATGGCGACGCAGATGCGGCGGGAGAAGGTGGCAAGAAGCCGGGCAAGCTCGATGTGATAGCTACCGGCCTCAAGGTGGTTTCTATTGCCAAGGACGCCGCCTCAGGCGCTGATGATGGTGGTAGTGGCGGTGGTACGGCTGGATTGGATGGTGACGGGATCAAGAAAGTTTTCGTGGTCAACGCCGGATCTTTTGGGGGCGATGCTGGAGGCCCAGGGGAAGGGCGTCGGCGTAAGCCCGGGTCAAAGCGAAACCCTCCGCGACGTCGGCTGACATCACCACGGGCTGGGCGACCACCGCGACCGCCAGTGCCACGGCCCCCTGTGCCTATCCCGCGTCCGCCGATCCTGCCGATTCCCCCGGTTCAGGTACCTAGCGGCGCGTTGTCCAAACTGGGCGGGGTAGTGCAGGCGGTCGGCAAGATCGGCAAAGCTGCCAAGATGATACCTGGTGGCTCGCTGATGGAGGCCGGCGCCATGGCCTTCGATACCTATGAGAACGCCAAGACCAAGGACGAAAAGGCCGAGGGGTACGGTGCCGCCGCCGGGAATCTTGCCGGCACCATGGCCGGGGCTGCTGCCGGTGCTGCTATTGGCTCGGTGGTGCCGATTATTGGCACCGCCATTGGCGGGCTTGTAGGCGCTTATCTGGGCAGCATGGGTGGTTCGGCGCTGGGCGGAGCTGCAGGTAAGTCGTGGTTTGGAGGTGAGGATGAAAAGCCCGCGCCTCCGGTTACGCCGTTGCTCATGGCGCCTCGGCCGGGGCCAGCCATTCCAAGCTTGGCGACCATGGGCAAGTCATTCAATGGCGCAAACGGTTCGGGTGCTCTGCTGATGGCTCCTGCACCGCAGGCACCGGTGCTGGGTGATGTAGCACGCTCTCTGGCGGTGGCTGCACCGACCAGGCCGGCGGCTGTGGCGATTCAGCCAAAAGAGCCGGAGAAACCTGTGCCTGCCAAAGTGGACCAGAAATTTGAGTACTCTTTGAGCATGCCGGTCACGGTTCAAGGGGATGTGAAAGACCCGCAACGCTTGGCGCAAGACCTCATGCCGCACATGCGGCTAATGATGGCGGATGCGGCGAAACAAAACGCCGCGAAGCTTTACGACGAACCGCACCTGTAAGGAGGCCCCTATGGCTTATATGGAACAGATGCAGTCGAGCTTCAAGTACCTGGTCGAAGCGGGGGAGGCTGGCAGACGTAGTGCCGACGGCATGCTTGGGCCGGTCAACGGTGCAATCAGGGAGTTAACCGGCGCCGCGTCCGAGCTGGAGAATATTCCGTTCGTGGGGCCGACTGTCGGGGCCAAGCTACAAAGGGTGATGCGCGGCGTGGATGCAGCACAGACCAAGGTCGGCCAGGTCGTGGCCGTGTACGGCCGCGCGACACGGGGAGCTACCGAAGTGCAGGAACGGATGGGCGCCCTGAAGGAACAGGCGGGCAGGGCGGCGACGGCGATCAACAACATCGCCGGCAAGGTCAGCCCGTCGTTGGCGAACATCGTGCCCACCAGTGCCTTTGCCGTGGATGCCACGCCGGCACCGGAAGCGGTAAAGCCGTTCCCGCACTTGCTGATCATCCAGCCCCGTGACCCCAAGGTTCAGCCTTATTACTTCAACCTGGACACGGCGGCTTTCGACGAGCTGAGCCGCTCGACTGAATTCCGCTGGGCTTCTCAAGAGCGACTGTCGCGGCGCCCGGCGCAGCAGGCCGTGGGCATTGGCGAGGAAAAACTCACTCTCAAAGGGACGATTTACCCAGGGTTCAAGGGCGGCCTCAAGCAGCTCGACACGCTACGCACCATCGGCGGCAAGTTGCAGCCGCTGACCCTGACCACAGGTTATGGCGAAGTGATTGGGACATGGTGCTTGAAGTCGGTCAACGAGGAACAGGGCGCTCTGCTTCACGGCGGGATCCCCCGTAAACAAGGGTTCACTCTGGAGTTTGCGCGCTATGGCGACGACATGCAGAACGTCTGACGGAGACATGCTTGATGTCATTTGTCATAACGTTTACGGCCATCTAAACGGCAGCGTTGAGGCGGTGCTTGATGCCAATCAAGGGTTGGCAGACGAGCCCCAGCCTTACCGCACGGGGGTGGTGATCGTTCTGCCGGACCTGCCAAGCCCGACCGAGGAGGGGATTAGTTTGTGGGATTGAGCCCGAACCACACCGCCAGGATCCCGTTGCGTTACGCGTAACGGCACTTTGTGTACGGCCCGCCTTGAGCGGGCATTTTTTTGGACAAAATCCATGACGCCCACTTTTCGAATCGTTGCCGATGGCGCCGATATTACCGCCAAGATCAATGATCGACTGTTGCTGCTGCGGACTTCTGACAAGCCGGGTATGGATTCAGACGAGTTTGAATTGCGTATCGATGACCGTGACGGCCAGGTGCAGTTGCCTCGGCGCGGTAGCTCAATCGAGATTTACCTGGGTTACGCCGAGACGTCCTTGATGCGTCTTGGGCGTTACGCAGTGGACACGGTCGAAGTGTCCGGCCCGCCGGACACGATTGTGATCAAGGGCAAGGCCAGCGATATGCGCGGGAGTGGCAAGACCATCCGTAGCGGAAGCTGGGAGGACGTGCCGCTGTCGAAAATCGTGGCCGACATCGCCGCGCGCAATGGTTGGCAGGCGGTGTGTCCGGTGGCAACAAAGGTCGCCCGGGTGGATCAGCTCAACGAGTCCGATTTTAATTTCATCACACGCCTGGCCAAACAATACGACTGCACGGCCAAGGTGGCCGACGGCAAGCTGTTGGTGATGCCGCGTCAAGGTGGCCAGACGGCCAGCGGCAAGACGTTCGGCGCGATCACCCTGACCAAAAGCGACCTCAGTCGATGGCAATTCAGCCTTGGGGATCGCAATTCGCACAAGGCCGTGGCGACCAAGCACCAGAACAAGAAGGACGGCAAGCTGTCGGTGGTCACCGTTGACAACGATGACGCCCCGGATGGATTGCCGGCGGTGCATACCGATCGGCATATCTACCCGAATAAAACCGCTGCCGAGGCTGCCGCCAAGGCTCGATTGGCTGCGTTCAATCGCTCAACCGCCGACGTGCGTTTTGAAATGCCTGGACGGACAGACATTTTTGCCGAACGCCTGATCAACGCCCAGGGTTTCAAGGTCGGCCTTGATGGCGAATACCTGGCAGATTCGGTAGAGCAGGTGTTCACCCAGTCTGGCTGGTCGACCACGGTGGAGTGCAATGCCGGTAAGCAAGGTAAATCCAAAGGCAAGAAAAAGAAGGAAAAGAAGCCGCTCAAAGTAGTGAGCGTCGAGAAGCAGTAGTGCATCCCATCGCCGCCTGAGTGCGGTTTTTTTATGTTTGGAGTTTTTATGTCTGTTACCGAGCAACAGCTGCAACGCATCATGCCGAACGCCCGCCGCCAAGCGGGCATTTTTGTATCTGCCCTGAACGCAGCCATGATCAACCGTAAGATCGATACGCCGAAGCGCCAGGCGGCATTCCTCGCCCAGGTGGGCCACGAGTCGGGGCAACTGCAGTACGTCCGCGAACTGGGCGGCGATCAGTACCTGAGCAAATACGACACCGGCACTCTGGCTGCCAAGCTTGGCAACACGCCGCAGGCCGACGGAGATGGTCAGCGGTATCGCGGTCGTGGGTTGATTCAGGTCACCGGCCACGACAACTATCTGCGTTGCAGCCTGGCACTGTTCGGCGATGAGAGATTGCTGCGCACGCCCGAATTGCTGGAGCTGCCGCAGTGGGCCGCAGAGTCTGCCGCATGGTTCTGGTCGGTAAACGGGTTGAATGCGCTCGCGGATCAGGACCAGTTCAACACCATCACCCGCCGGATCAATGGTGGCCTTAACGGTTTGGAAGATCGCCTGCAGCTGTGGGCTAGGGCGAGGGCGGTGTTATGTGTCTCCTCGATCTGATTCCTGCGCAGTTCCGAATTGCGGCCATGGGCCTGGTGTTGGTGGTCCTGGCGGCTGGATCTGCTGCATTGGCCTGGACCGCTCAAGGTTGGCGTTACGGCCAGCAGTTGGAGCGCCAGGCCCGACTCCATGCCGACACCCTCACCGAGATATCCCTGGCCGGTGCTGCCCTGCAGCGCAACGAGCAGGATAAGCGCCTCGCCCTGGAGCGGCGCCTGCGGGACAAAGACGAAACCCACCACCAGGAATTGACCGATGAACAAACCAAGCAGGCTCGCCTGCGTGATCGCCTGGCTACTGCTGATTTGCGGTTGTCAGTCGTACTCGCCACTACCGACGCCACCGGCAACTGTTCAATGCCAACCACCACCGCCACCGGCGGCGTGGTTCATGGCCCCACAAGAGTCGAACTTGACCCAGCGCATGCTCAACGAATTATCGGCATCACCGATGCCGGCGACCAAGGATTGATCGCTCTGCGGGCCTGTCAGGCCTACGCAAAAGAAGTTTCTGGTCTGAAATAGACGGTGTGGGCTTCAAGCATCCAGCCCTAATGTCGCTAGAGCTGGACGCATGATGAAAACCCTTGTCAGGAACGAGCTAGTTTTAGGTTGTTGCCCGAAAACTTAAACCTGGAAGTAGGCTTTTCAATAAAGCGGAACGTGAGGTAGGCGGTCGCAAGCGAAGTCAATAGAACAAACCATGCGGCGGTAAAGCTGCTCATGTTGTAGTAGAGCGCGGCAGCTAGAAAGATAGGATGGAACAGATAAATACTAAAGCTAAGTGCCCCTAGTGTTCTTAGTGGTTTAGCGGACAATGCTTTTTTAATCAGTCCGTCATGGTTTACCGATGCCAGTAGGACCAGTGACCATATCACAGCGTACAAAATAAAGTCTCTGTGAAAGTAATCGCCTTTCACGGGAGACGTAATAAGAGAATACACCGTGGGCGTCATTACTATTACAGCAGCAAGACCAATATAGCCGAGGTATTGGCAAAGAGTTGGAAACCATTCCTTGTCCTGCAGTGCCTCTTGCAGGAATGCTACGAAGATCCCTGTAATGAATATTGGCAGATAAGGAGTGAGTCTTGGGTCGTTAAGCAAGGATTCACTTTGCGGTGAAATCCATTGGGAAAGCAGGATCAGGCAGATGTAGAGTGCTGAGCACGCAATAAGTCCCTTCTTCCTGATCATCAAGAATATCCCAGCCAAAAAAGGTAGCACGAAATAAAACTTGAATTCTACTGCAATGCTCCACTCGATGCCCCGTAATTCGGTAAGTATGAGTTGGTTGAAAAAACCGTGCAGGTCAAGATTGAAGGGTTGACCATAGCCAACGCCGTAGTACTTCACCGATGCCCAAGTGGTGACCAGGGCCAGTAATAGATAAAAGGTGTACAAAGGATAAATTCTGAAGAATCGTCTTTGCCAATAGTTCGACATGAACTCGAGTGTAAATATCTTATTGCTGGTAGTAATGATTTGACGGGTCAGCAGGAAAGAGCTGAGCAAGAAAAAAAGAAAGACGCCCGATTTCCCAATGCCTCTGAAGTCGAGGGATGGAACGAAAAACATATTTAGGTTGCTGGTATGACTCAGCACCACGATTAATGCCGCCACTCCGCGCAAACCATCTAGAGCGTCGATCTGGAGAAGTTTATTTGATATTGCTCGATGTATCACGGTGGTTTACTTCCCTGTGGCGCCAATAAGCATTCGGAATGGTGCTGATTGGATTCGCTTAAAGAGGCGAAATTGTAGCGGAATACCCGGCGCCACGCATCATTTCGGCTGTCTGGGAAAATCAGATGCGGGCACCCCAAAACCGTAGGAGGTCACCGATCAACCGTCATTCGGCCCGGACGGGCCATTCGTAAGAGTTTTCTATCCCGAAAAAAAGGAGCGGCGGGGCAGGATGCGTCAACATCCAACCCGGCCACCTTCCCCGCAGAACGTCCCTGCAAGTCCAGCCAAGGCTCCTGCTTCGTGCACAAAGCGGAGCGAGCCTAGCACTGTTTATCCATACAGCAAAGGTCTTGCTTTTATGTCCACACCCATCATCCCTTGGATGGGCGGCAAACGCCGCCTGGCCGACCGCCTTATCCCTCTCTTCCCACCCCACGAATGCTACGTTGAAGTCTTTGCCGGCGGCGCCGCGCTCTACTTCATGCGTCCCCAGGCCGCGCCCGTTGAGGTCCTCAACGACATCAACGGCGACTTGGTAACGTTGTACCGCGTGGTGCAGAACCACTTGGAGGAATTTGTGCGCCAGTTCAAATGGGCGCTCAGTTCCCGCCAGGTGTTCGAGTGGCAGAAGATGACCCGCCCTGAAACCCTCACCGACATCCAGCGCGCCGCCCGTTTTTTCTACCTGCAGCACCATGCCTTTGCCGGCAAGGTAACGGGACAGACGTTTGGCACCGCAACAACCGGTCCTGCGATCAACCTGCTGCGGATTGAGGAAAACCTGTCTGCAGCGTGGCAGCGTCTGTCCGGCACCTATGTTGAAAACCTGGGCTGGCTTGAATGTGCTGAGCGCTACGACCGCGCCCACACCTTCCATTACATGGATCCGCCTTACTGGCAGACGGCCGGTTATGGTGTGGTCTTCCCCTTCGAAAACTATGAACGGATGGCCGAATTCATGCGGCGCTGCAAAGGTAAGGTGATGGTGAGCATCAACGATCACCCTGACATCCGGCGGGTGTTCGAGGGCTTTCACTTTGAGAGGGTAGATATTCGGTATAGCACGGCAAATCAGCGTCAGGGGAAAACCGAGGTTAGTGGCGAATTGGTGATTATGAACTGGGAGCCAGCAGCGTTAGGTGAATTATTCTAAGTTGATACCGCGCCCTGTGCCCTCAGGGCGCACAGGGTGCTTGTCAGTTTGCCTGTACAGAAAGCGCTTGGATTATCTGCTGAACTTGCGGATTGCTCGCCACGGTCGTGATGTTGCTCATCAATGTTGAGCTGTCCAAGGCAAAAGCTTTGATCTTGTTGAACAAACCACTTTCAGCGACCTTCGCCCGCCGTGCTTCATTCGGCAGTGGCAGCAAAATTTTTAAAAGTTCAGCCAGTTCTTTCGGATCAGTTTCAGCAGGAAGTCCCAGCTTTTCCACGAGCGAATGTTCGCGTTGGATAAGGCCAGGACCCAGATTGTTTGAGATGTCTCCCCCATGTGATTCGAACTTCAGATTGCTTCCTATCTGGACGATACCTGGTCCACCGTTACCTCTGACGTTGGTACCGTACATCTTTATGCTACTCATTCTCTGTCTCCCGCTAGATTTCGTTGCTCATATCACCGGTAGGCCTTTTTACCGCCAGCGGTAAAAAAGTCGTTTCTCAACAAATCTATTAAGCTATAGCAGTGTGCCATCGATTGGTCCAACTCTAATTATTCGGTTATTTGTCCCTATCAGAGAGCCCCAAATATTCGGCTCGTTGCGTTCTCGAAGGGGATGAGCTGTCAAACGCTGAAGCGTGATCACCTGCACAGTGCGCAGCCATTTCTAAGCAGGAGCTGATTTTTGCACTGATCGACTGCAACAGTTTCTATGCCTGTTGTGAGCGAAGTAGTCTGGCCTGACCAGGCAAGGGGCCTGAGTACAACGATGGCTGTGTGCCCGACGTGCGGCCTATGCGGTGTACGGTGGAGATGGCAAAATGCTTTCTTTTGCCTGAAAGGGATTTAGGTTGCCTACTTTAATTGAAGCGTTGCAACAGCTGCCGCGTCAGTTCGGGGCGCTTTCTGCCACCGATCTGCATACCCTGCCCAAAGGGTATTACTCCCCAGGATTTATCGCCGCGTTCGCCGCGTATCTTTGTAATAAGGGCGTTGGACAAGATTATTTGGCTTATGCGTGTGAGCAAAATAAGGGATATCTCGCAGCGGTTGGGTTGTCTAGAGCGCTGTGGGGAGTGGATGACTACCAGTACGAGCGCAGAAACGCTGGCGTCAACTACGCACCGATCACGCCCCTCGCATCACAAAACGCTGTAGACATTGCGACGACCCAAATTAACGGTTGCCTGAGGTCATTGGCTGCACAAGGCGAGGTTGATTACAGTAAAAGCCCCGCGTTCAAGGACTTAACTCATGTCGTAGGTGAGCTTCATGACAACGTCTGGTCGCACGGATTGAACACTGGCTTCTCCACTGCCCAGCGCCAACAGCTACACAAAGGTGATCACGTCATTGAGTTTTCTCTGGCTGATTGTGGCCTGGGATTCCTGGCTGAGCTGAGACAATCGGGGATCCGTGGAATTGATACCCACCAGCAGGCTATCGAGTGGTGTATTCAGGAGGGAAATTCCAGCAAGCTTGCGGCTCAGGCGGATGAATGGGCTCAGTCGATGCCTGACGATTACCTTGGCGGTGATGAGTTCAATGGAATTGCGGTTCAGCGCACCCGGAACGGTAACCATCATCAAGGTTTGGGTTTGGCAAAGCTGGTTGAGCTTGCGAAAAGGTACAAGGGGATCTTATATTTGGCCTCAGGTAACTGCGTTATGCGCATGCATAATGGAGCGATCAGATACCGTCCTTTACAGGAGCCATGGAAAGGTGTAGCAATATCGCTCTCGATCAAAGAATCCAGCTTCATCACCGCTAAGGCGGTTGAGGCTGATGACGTAGACGACATAATGAATTTACTGAGGGGGTGACCATGGACGCGTATACCTTTCAGCATACGGACTTGGCTTCTCGATCTCTTGCCTCACGTGAGCGCTCAAGTTTGTATCAACAGCTTGCAGTGCGAGATCAGGTCGTGATTGATCTCGATGAGGTGGAATCGATTTCTGAGTCGTTCGCTGATGAGCTGTTCGGAGTGCTGGTACTAGAGCGTGGTTTTGACTTTGTGGTCAAGCACGTAAAGATAATCAATGCGGCGGACGACGTTTTGCGTTCAATCGCTATAGCAATGAAGAGACGTAGGTCCCTGACAGCAGCATGATCTTGACTTGAAAATAACCCTGCCTATGAGCAGGGTTTTTTTTGGGCTCGGATGAGGTGCGGATACCTATCTGGTGCTGATCTGATACGTGGGGCGAAAATGGGGCAATCAATACGCTCATCTATGCCATTCAATGCCCATTATGCATTTATGCAACCTGCTGTGGACTAGCGTCACAGCCAGTAAATACGGGCCTATCTCCCAAAATACACCAAATACTCCTACACAATCGGGGTGTGCTGTCAGAGATTTTTAGTTCGTAGCTTCGCCAGGCCCTGCTTGATGTGACCCGCGTTTTCGCCGATCACGAACAGAGCGCCACGTACGTTATCACCGACCTCACTCAAGCCTTGCCTCTCGGTTTGGAGGGCCAACTCCATCAAAGCCGCTTCCAGCGCGAGCTGATTTTCGTACATTCTTTCTAGCAAATCCGGTAATGAGTATTCTCCTGACATGTGCGCTGCTCCGTCGAAAATAGCGAAGCATAGCAGTGGTCCATCAGATTGCAGATTGCTTGGGAATCGCTTGAAGATCGGCCGCTCCACGTTTCGCGATCAGCGATAGCGGTAAGGCTGCGTCCGATTGATCATCGGACGACATGTGAGCTCGCACTGTCTACGATTTTTGTGCATCGTAGTGGATGACACACGTGCACTGAGTCTCGCAATGTGGCTTCCATATGCGCGTTCAGTCTTAGGGCAAATTTAGGGCAAAACCCAGGCCGCTGTAGACCGTTTCTGCCCTTGCAGTCTACCCAAAACACAATACAATTGCGGCCTGTAGCGGGGTGTGGAGTGTGCGGGTCGGGTTCGAATCCCTATCTCTCCGCCATTATTGAAAAACGAAAAACCCCAATAACTTAAGTGTTATTGGGGTTTTTTGTTTTTGTAGCAGAAATTGCCAGGTTAATTCTGCTACGGTCTTCTATTCAGATGACGATGCGGGCCAATCATGAATCTTGAAAAAGTGCTCACGCATTTACGCGTTAACCTCCCGGACCTATTGGCTGTGTATGTGTTTGGCAGTCAAGCGACAGGCGAGGCGCATGCCAACAGTGATTTGGATTTGGCTGCGCTGGTTGAAGGACGAGTTGACGCGCTTCAATTGTGGCGCCTGTCCGGAGAATTGGCTGATATTGTCAACGTGCCTGTCGATCTACTGGACTTGCGCGCGGCATCGACTGTCATGCAATACCAAGTCATAACCACTGGGCGCCGGCTTTGGAACAAGGACAGTCAGGCGGGTGTTTTCGAGAGCTATATTCTCAGCGAAAAAACCGCGCTGGATTCAGCCAGAGCTGAGTTACTAGCCGATATTCATAAGGACGGGACGGTATATGGTCGATGACGTACTCATCAACAAGGCGGCCAGCATCGAGCGTTGCGTTGCTCGTGCTCGAGAGGAGTACGAAAAGGATCCTGCCAGTTTTGCTACGGATTTCACCCGTCAGGATGCGGCCATTCTCAATATTCAGCGTGCCTGCGAGGCGGCCCTGGATATGGGGCAGCATTTGATTCGGCGTGAGCGTCTTGGCATTCCACAGAGCGCGCGTGATGTATTCGAGCTGCTGGCCCAGAACGGGTGGGTAAGTGCGTCCTTGCTGACCAACCTGAAAAACATGGTCGGATTTCGCAATATCGCAGTGCATGAGTATCAAACGCTTCAGCTGCCGATCACCGTTGCAATCATCACTCAACATCTGGGCGATTTTCTGGCATTCAGTTCGCACATTTTAACCAAAGACTCGGGCCGGTCGGCCGGTTAACAAGCCCCTCGACACCATTTTTGCGCCCGACTCAGGCAATGGAAGATTGCGCCTGAACCTGAAAAAGCCTGCTGAACGCAATGCTCAGCAGGCTTTTCAGCGCATCCTGTCTCGTCAGGCCGGTTGCGCCACCAGGCGGTTGCTGATGTTACGTCCCAGCACCAACACTGTGACAAAACCTACGCCTACCAACGCCGTCGCCAGGCTCAACAGCACCGAGCTGCCCAATTGGTCGACGATCCGCCCGCCGAAGAACGAGCCCAGGGCGATAATCACTTGGAACAATGCGACGAACAACGGCATGCCACGTTCGACATCCTTGGGCGCCACCACGAACATCCAGATACTGGCGCAGGCCGGGAAGGCGCCGAAGGCAAAGCCCCACAGGCCGATCAGCATCGCGGCGCCGGTCATGCCGGTAGCGAAGTAAGGGAACAGGGCGGTGCTGGTGCCGATCATCAGCGCGACCAGCATCAGGGTGTGACGTACGCTGCGGTTAGCGGCGAAACCGGCAAAAATATTGCCGAACACCCCAGCCACGCCAAACAACAGCAACAGCGAACCAATCGTCGGCCCATCGAAGCCGGAACTGTATTTGAAGAACGGCGCGACATAGGTGTAGGCGGCAAAGTGCGCAAGACCGATCAACAATACTGCGATCAATCCGACCCGAGCGCGTGGGTTGATAAACAACGCCGGCAGGTCGCTGACGAGAATGGCTTTTTCCGGGTTGAGTCGCGGTAGCAGGAAGACCTGTGCCAGCAGTACGGGGATGCCCACCAGCGCGGTCACCAGGAAGGTCATGCGCCAGCCCATCAGGCCGCTGAGCCAGGTGCCGACGGGCACGCCCAGTACGGTGGCGAGGGTGACGCCCATCATGATAATCGAGGTGGCTTTCGCGACGTCCACTCCCTTGGGGGCCAGGCGGCCGCTGAGGGCGATAGCCGTTGCCCAGAAGCCGCCGATGCTGATGCCCAGCAACACGCGGCCCAACAGCAGCAGGCTGAAATCACTGGCGAACGCCACCACTGAGTTGGCAATGATCATGATCAGCGTCAGGCCGATCAGCAGGTAACGACGGTCCATGGCGCCAATGATCACTGACAGCAACGGGGCGGCGAGGGCGGCCATGATGCCCGGCAGGGTCACCATCAGGCCGGCATGGCCAGCCGTGATACCGAGGTCGCTGGCGACATCGTTGAGCACGCCCACCGGCAGAAACTCACTGGTCACCAGGGCGAAGGCGCCCACGGCGACGGAGAGAATCGCCAGCCACTGCTGTTTGACGCTCTGTTGATTATGTTCGGGAAGGCCGCTATGGGCCTGGCTGGCACTTGGCATGGATTTGAGTTCCAGAGGGGATGTCGCCTGGTGTCAGGCGCGGTGAAGAGAATAAGAGGGGATTATATGAATCAGGCTTTGCATTCACGCAGGCGGTCGTTTCGATAGTAATCATCAGTGCTATCGATGTGTGCGTTTTGCCAGGGTCCGAATACCAGGTATGAGGAGGTGGGGCTTAACAAATCGAATCGATAAATCTTGTAGTGAGTGATATCTTTATGCCATCACGCGTCGTGACAGGCATGGAGATGGGTATGAAGAAGCTATCAATGGTGGTTTTGCTCATGGTGTTGGCGGCTAGCCCGATGTTTGCGATGGGCTGCCCGAAGGGCACCCATCCGGTTGGAGGGACGGGGTCGCATCATAAGGGTGGAACCTGCCAGTAGCCAAAGAAACCTGCCGAACTCAGTTTTGCGCGCTGTGTGATCGAACGAACGCACAGCCCAACATCATCAATATTCACGACTTCTTATTTCCTATCCCACACCGCCCTCAAGTCCTCACCCGCGCGGCCGAAACGCTGTCATACGATGTCTTACCCCTAATAAGAGCGCGCCCCCAAAATGTCCCTTCGCAGCCTGTCCATCGCCCGCCGTGCGGGTCTGGGTTTTGCCTTGATCGCCCTGCTTGTGGCCCTGTTGGGTTTTTTTGCGCTCTCCAACATGGCGAGTATTCGCGCCAGTGCGGTGCAGGTGGAAAGAGGGCTGGTGCCCAAGATGCGACTGGTGGCGGATATTCGCGAAATCATGCTGCGCATCCGTACGATTTCTTTGCGCATGGCGTTGGACCCCAACCCCGCGAGCCTCCCGCAATACCGCAGCCAGATGGACACACGCAGTCAGGATCTGACGAAGAGGCTGACCGACCTGGACGCGGTGATCGACACACCGCAAGTCCGTGCGCTCTATGACCAGTTCCAGGTCTCGCTGCGCCAGTACCAGCAGGGCCTGGCGCAGTCGTTCGTGCTGGCCGACAAGCAGCAGGGCGCTGAACTCAACAAGCTGCTGCTGGTGGACATGAAAACCGTGGTCGACGGCTCCGGCGCGCAACTCAACGCACTCGCCGACTACTACAACGCCCAGATCAACGAGCAGGGCCAGGCGGCCGAGTCGCAGTACAGCCGCTCACGCACCATGGTCTTCGGTTTCGTGATTCTGGCGGGCCTGAGTACGATAGCCCTGGCCTGGCTGCTCACGCGCAGTATCGTGCGTCCGTTGGGGCAGGCTATGCGCGCGGCGGAAAACGTCGCACGGGGCGACTTGACCCAGACCGTGGAGGTCAGCGGAAACGACGAGGTGACTCGTTTGCTGGTGGCGCTGCACTCCATGCAGGGCAGCCTGCGCAGTACCCTGCAATTGATTCGCCAATCGGCGGCACAAATGGCCGCTTCCGCCACCGACCTCAATGGCATTACCGACCAGAGCAGCCGCAGCCTGCAACAGCAGACGGCCGAAATCGAACAGGCGGCCACGGCGGTCAACGAGATGACCTCGGCTGCCGAAGAGGTGGCGCGCAATGCGGTGTCCACCTCCGAGTCCACCCGCCTTTCCAATGAAACCGCGCGCGAGGGCCAGCACCGCGTCGGTGAAACGGTCAGCGCGATTCAAGCCCTGAGCAGCAACATCGGCGAGACCTCGACCCTGGTGCAGAGCCTGGCCGAGCAGTCGCGGGATATCGGCAAGGTGCTTGATGTGATTCGCTCCATCGCCGAACAGACCAACCTGCTGGCCCTCAACGCCGCCATCGAAGCTGCGCGTGCCGGGGAGTCCGGCCGTGGTTTCGCGGTGGTGGCCGATGAAGTGCGTGCGCTGGCCCATCGCACCCAGCAATCGACCCTGGAAATCGACCAGATGGTGACGGCGATGCGCACCGGCTCCAACGATGCCCTGACGTCGATGCAGTCGAGCACCCAGCGTGCCGGCGACACCCTGACCCTGGCCGAAGGGGCAGGGGGTGCCTTGAGCCAGATCACCGACTCCATCGACCAGATCCACCAGCGCAACCTGGTGATCGCCAGCGCCGCCGAGGAGCAGGCGCAGGTGGCCAAGGAGGTCGACCGCAACATCGTGAATATTCGCGACTTGTCGGCACAGTCTTCGTCCGGTGCCGGGCGGATCAACGGTTCAAGCCAGGAGCTGGCGCGGTTGGCGGTTGCGCTCAATGACGCGGTGGCGCGGTTTCAGGTGTAGGGCGCAAATGGGCAGCGGTGTCGATGGCGTCTCAACAGCGCTCATACGATAATCGCTGCACCTCGACCACCTGGCCCCTCCCGTGATCATCAACTTCGACCTCAACGACCTCCAAGCCTTCCGCGCCGTGGTAGACAAGGGCAGTTTTCGCGGCGCCGCCGAAGCCATCCGGATCTCGCAACCGGCGCTGAGCCGACGCATCGAAAAACTCGAAGCCGCGCTGGATGTGAAGCTGTTCGAGCGCACCACCCGCAGGGTCAGCCTGACCATGGTCGGACGCGCGTTTCTGCCCCAGGTCGAGCGCATGCTCGACGATCTCGACATCGCCCTGATGGGCATCAGCAACGTCGCGTCCACGCGCATGGGCAATGTCACCATCGCCTGTGTGCCGTCGACCGCGTATTACTTCATGCCCCATGTGATCTCCGAATTTCACAAGCTGTATCCGAAAATTCGCCTGCGGGTGCTGGATGCCAGTGCCGGCGAGGTGTGCAAAGCGGTGGAAACCGGCGAGGCGGACTTCGGCGTGAGTTTCAGCGGCAGCCTGGCTGACGAAGTGGAGTTCGAATTGCTGCTGCAGGAGCGTTATGTGCTGGCCTGCCGGCGTGATCACCCGCTGGCCGAGCGCGACAGCGTCACCTGGACCGAGGCGTACGAACACGACTACATCACGGTGGATAAAACCTCGGGCAACCGCTTCCTGCTGGACCAGGCCCTGCGTGGCATACGCGTGAAAAAACCGAGTATCTGCGAGACGCACCACGTGACCACCATGATCGGGCTGGTGGAGGCCGGGCTGGGCGTGGCGATGGTGCCGTCGATTGCGATGCCGGCGTGCGAGCACCCGATTCTGGTGAGTGTGCCGCTGGTAGAGCCGCAGGTGATGCGTAACGTGGGCTTGATCAAGCGCCGCGGGCGGACGTTGCCGCCCGCGGCGCTGGAGTTGGAGCGGTTGGTGCGGGAGATGCCGTTTCGGTCAGCGTGACACCGAGTCCAGACCGGTGGATTGCACCGCCGGTTGGGCCTCGGGCGAGGCCAGGAACTGCAGCAGTTCCCGGGCCTGGGCCGGGTGTTCGGCGTTCACCGGAATACCCGCCGCAAAGCGCGTCACGGACTGCACGTCTTCGGGGATTTTGCCCACATAAGTCACGCCCGCTACCGGTAATAATTCCGCCACCTGTTGCAGGCCCACTTCGTAGTCACCCTTGGCGACCTGCTCGGCCACCGGCAGACGTTCGATCATGGTGCCTTTGGCTGGCATGCCGAGTTTCTTGAACAACTCTTTCTCGACATACACACCGCTGGCGCTGTCCGAGTACGCCACGGACTTGGCGTTGCTCAGCACCGCCTTCAACTCGGCATCGGTGCCGATCGCCGGTTTGGCTGCGCCTTCCTTCACCACCAGGCCGATGCGCGAGTCGGCCAGTTCCACACGGGACGCCGGGTCGACCTTGCCTTGTTTGATCAATTCATCCAGGGCATAACCGACCATGATCACCACGTCGGCGTGTTCGCCACGGGCCAGGCGGTTGGGAATCGCTTCCGGCGCCTTGCCCATTGACGGGCCAAGGACGGTCTGGAGGGTGTCGCCGCTGTGCTTGGCGTATTGCGGGCCGAGCAGTTTATAGGCCGCGGTGAAGCCGCCGGAAGTCATCACTTTGAGCTCTTCGGCCTGGGCCGTCAGCGCCAGGGCGCCAAAGGCCAGGGCGGTCAGCGTCTTGAACAGCGCCTTCATCGCAGTGCCTCCTGCATCACTTGGCCACGGCTGTTGGCGCGGCGATACAGGGCCAGGGTCGAACACAGCGCGCACAGCGCGGCGAACATCATCCAGTAGGCCGGCGAGGCTTTGTCTTCGGTGATATGGATAAACCAGGTGGAGATCGCCGGGGTAAAACCACCGAACACGGCGGTCGCCAGGCTGTAGGCCAGGGAGAAGCCCGCCACGCGCACTTCCACCGGCATGATTTCGGTCAGGGCCGGGATCATGGCGCCGTTGTACATGCCATAGAGGAAGGAGAACCACAGCAGGGTTTCCAGCATGTGGGCGAAGCTCGGTGCGTTGACCACGTAGGACAGCGCTGGATAAGCCGTGAGAACGGTCAGCACAGTCATGGCGACCAGTACCGGCTTACGGCCGAAGCGGTCGCTCAAGGTGCCGCCGATCGGCAGCCATACGAAGTTCGACACCGCCACCAGCAGAGTCACCAGAAGGGCGTCGGACGTGCTCAGTTGCAGCACGGTCTTGCCGAAGGTCGGTGCGTACACGGTGATCAGGTAAAACGCGGTGGTGGTCATCGCCACCATGAGCATGCCGCCGATGACCATGGTCCAGTTTTTCACCAGGGTCGCCATGACTTCACGCATGGTGGGGCGATGCTGACGCTTGGCGAATTCTTCGGTTTCCTGCAGGTTGCGTCGCAGCACGAAGATGAACGGGATAATCACGCAACCGATGGCGAACGGAATGCGCCAGCCCCAATCGGCCACCACGGCGGGTTCCATCCAGACGTTCAGGCCATAGCCCAGTGCGGCGGCGACCACGATGGAAATCTGCTGGCTGCCCGACTGCCAGCTGGTGTAGAAGCCTTTGCGGCCCGGAGTGGCCATTTCGGCGAGGTACACCGACACACCGCCCAGTTCCGCGCCGGCCGAAAAGCCCTGCAACAGACGGCCCAGCAGCACCAGCAGCGGGGCCCACAGGCCAATGGTGTGATAACCCGGCACCAGCACGATCAGCAGCGTGCCGCTGGCCATGATCGACAGGGTCACGATCAGCCCTTTGCGGCGACCGACGTCATCAATGTAGGCACCCAGAATCACCGCACCCAATGGACGCATCAGGAAGCCCGCGCCGAACACGGCGAAGGTCATCATTAATGACGCAAACTCATTAGCGGCGGGGAAGAACGCGGCAGCAATATAGGTGGCGTAGAAGCCGAACAGAAAGAAATCGAACTGTTCGAGGAAGTTGCCCGAAGTGACGCGGAAAACCGCACCCACTTTAGAGCGGGCAGAATCGGGCCGAGCAGGGCTAGTCATGTTTTTGTGTCTCCAGCGTTCTTTTTAAAGTGCTTGTTTCGCTTAAGACTGAGGATAGTGGCTGACACATTTAGAAATGATAAGTGAAAGATTTGGATTTATTGATGCATGCAGGTTATCAATTGTTGAAGCCGATCAAAATCCTCCTCCCTGTTCTATGCTTGAGAGCGTGACCAATTCTTACGGATGGGAGGTGGCTATGGGTAACGAACACCAACATCAGGATGAGCCGGCGCGTGAGCAGCCCCGGCGGCAGCGCGAGGACGAAAAACCGCAAACCTGGAAACACCCGGATGACGGCACGGAGCTGTCCGAGCGAGATCAGGAGCACCCGCTCAAGCCGTGACACGTGTCCACCCCGACCAATTGATCGGGGTGGCACATAGACGCAGCCCGTCGGCCTTTCTACACTGCCGCTTGTCGTGGGTAAGGGGCAGGCGCCGATGAATCGCAATGAATTACGCAAGGCCGACATCAACCTGATGGTGGTTTTCGAAGCGCTGATGCTTGAGCGCAACGTGACCCGGGTGGCCGAGAAGCTGTTTCTGGGCCAGCCGACCATCAGCTCGGCGCTCAACCGTTTGCGTACGCTGTTCAACGACCCGCTGTTTATTCGTGTCGGCCACCGCATGGAACCCACCGCGCGCGCCGAAGAGATCATCCAGCACCTGTCGCCGGCGCTGGACTCGCTGTCGTCGGCGCTGAGCCTGACCCACGATTTCGACCCGTCCATCAGCACCATGACCTTTCGCATCGGCCTGTCCGACGATGTCGAGTTCGGCCTGCTGCCGCCGCTGTTGCGCGCGTTGCGCCAGGAGGCGCCGCAAGTGGTGTTCGTGGTGCAGCATGTCGACTACTGGCGCATCCCCGACCTGTTGGCCTCCGGCGATATCACCGTCGGCATCACCCAGACCCGTGGTCTGCCGGCGAATGCCAAGCGCAAGTTGCTGCGCCATATCCGCCCGCGTCTGTTGCGTGCCGATGCTTCGGATACGCCGCTGACCCTCGATGAATACTGCTCACGCCCCCACGTGCTGGTGTCGCATACGGCCAACGTGTCGGGGTTCGCCGATGAGTGGCTGGCCGAGATCGGCCGCAAGCGCCACGTGGTGTTGTCGGTGCCGCAATACAGCGCGTTGCCCGCCTTGCTGGCCGGCACCGATCTGATCGCCAGCCTGCCGGACTACACCGCCGAAGCCATGGCGGTGTCGGGCAACCTGTTCTGTGAGCCGTTCCCGTTCGAGACGCCGACCCTGGATTTATCCATGGTCTGGCTCAGCCATGTGGACACCGACCCGGCCGAGCGTTGGGTACGCTCGCGGCTGGAAGCGTTTATGAGTGATCGAAACCTGGTGGCCAAGGCTTGAGCTATTTATCCGTGGTATATGTAGGAACCGTCCTATAAAAACCTCGGAGTTCGCCATGCCACACCTGCACCTGGAATACACCGCCAACCTGACGCAACTGGACACCGACAAGGCCCTGTTGCGCCTGAACCATGCGCTGGTGGCCTCCGGTCAGTTCGGCGCCGAGTTCGATATCAAGAGCCGGGCCGTCAAGGTCGACAGCTTTCGCGTCGGCACCGGCCTCAACGAGCGTGGGTTTGTGGCGGCGCGCCTGGCCTTGCTCAGCGGGCGTTCGCCGCAGGTCAAACAGCAACTGTCGCAAAGCTTGCTCGCGGTGTTGCAGGACCTCGGCCCATGGCCCGAGGGCGTGCAGGTGCAACTGAGTGTCGAATTACGCGACATGGATCGCGATACCTATAGCAAGGAGGCAGTTGCGAGCTAGTAGCTGCAAGCTTCAAGTTAAGAGCGATGGGGGGCTGTGGCTTGCAGCTTGCAACTTGCAGCTTGCATCTACGGTCCCACACACCTTCACCACCTGTTCGCGAAACCAGGTATTGGCGCTGTCCTGCTCACTGGTTTCGTTCCACTGCATCTCCAGCGTGAACCCCGGTAGCCCGTTGGGCGCTTCGCAGTGGCCGAACACCGTCGTCGGCGCCAACAGCTTTTGCACGCGGCGGGGCAGGGTGACGATAAAGTCGGTGCCGGTGATCATCTTCAACGCCGCGCTGTAACTGTTGGCCCTGGCGATCACCTGGCGCTTGTGGGCATGGCGCGCCAGCCAGCCATCGATCATGTTGGTGTCCGAGGTCCACGGCGTGGGGAAGACGTGACGCCGTTCGACGAAGGATTGCAGGCTGAACGCCGGCTCCCGGGGCGCCGAGCGTTTGTCGAAGACGCACACCAGGTCGTCCTCCAGCAGCATCTGGGTCTTGAGGTCTTTGTGAGCGCGATGAAAGTGCGGGCCGAAACAGATCACCAGGTCCAGGCGACCTTCGCGCAGATCGTCGACGGGGATGTCGGTTTCCAGCTTGTGCACATTGACGATCACCGGCAGGTCGGCGCGGTCGAAGTGCTTCAACAGGCGCGGCAGGACCAGCTGTTCGAAGTATTCCGGGGCGCACACATTGAAGGTCACCGCCTTCTGGGTCGGGTCGAACGCCTGGCTGCCGGCGTGGCACAGGTTGATGCTTTCGAGGATCTTCTGCACGTGGCCATACATGCTGGTGGCCTTGTACGTCGGGCGCATGCCGGCTCGCGTGTTGATGAACAGCTCGTCTTCAAAGCTGGTACGCAGCTTCTTCAGGCTGTAGCTCACGGTGGACTGGCTGACGAACAGCGTCTCTGACACCTCGGTCACGCTGCTCTGGTCATAGACGGCGATGAACACCATCAAGTCCTGCATATCGAGCTTTCTGAGCGAGTTACTGTTTAGCATCCATTCCATCCGTCAATCCGATGTACCGAACGCGGTACAAGCGCAAAAAGCTTAACGGAACGGACGTGCCAATAGAAAGCTCTGTAGGTCGTTTCTATGTTTGGTGTGGGACAAATACTGTTCGCAACACGACGTCAGTGGATGTGTTGCGCATAGTGCTTGGGATTGAAGCGCGTGACGATCAGCAACATCAGCACCACCACCGCCGTCAGCGACCACCAGGCCCACTCGAAGCTGCCCAACTGGTCGCGGATCATCCCGGCGATCAACGGCGACACGCCGGCGATCAGGTAGCCGATGCCTTGCACGAACGCGGTGAGGCCACCGGCGCGGCGCGGGTTGTCCAGGTGGTCGAGGGACAGGATCAGGCTCATCGGAAACAGCCCGCCGATGCCCAGGCCGAGCAGGCACGGCCACACCAGGCTCAGGTGTTGCGGGCTGAGGATCAGGCCGCAGAAACCGGCGATGATCAGCACCAGCAACACCGCGACTACACCGCGTTTATCCTGGCGTCGGTTGGCGATAGCTGGGGTGACCAGGCCGGACACGACTTCCATGGCCGTCAGGAAACCGAGCAGTAAACCGGCGCTTTGTTCGCTCCAGCCCTGCTCGACGTAGTACGGCGCCAGCCACGCCAGCACGCAGGTGTAGGACGCGGTCCCAAGGCCGAAAAAGATCGCCAGCAACCAGGCGCGGCGGTTGCCGAAAAAAGATTCCTGTGGGCCTGCGCTGGCTTGGGGCAATGGTGGCAATGTCGACCGCTGGGCGTACCAGAACACCAGCGCCAACAGCGCCAGCACGGCCCAGACCGCCAGGCCGATGCGCCAACTGCCGGTCTGCACCTGCACGAAGGGCGCGAATGAAGCGGCCAACGCCGCCCCGCCCATGATCGCGGTGACGTACAGGCCCATGAACAGCGACACGTTGGCGCTGAAGCGTGACTTGATCAGTGCCGGCATCAACGCCTGGATCAGCGCAATGCCGATACCCGCCGCGATGGCGCTGACGATCAACTCCAGCACCGAGTCGAGGAACAGCCGCGACAACGTCGCCAGGCCAATCACCCCCAGCGACAGCACAATGCTGCGGTGCTCGCCAAAGCGCTTGGCCAGGCCCATGCCAAAAAACATCGCCAGCCCCATGGCCATCACCGGCAGCATGGTCAGCAACGCCGCGCTGCTGAAACTCAACGGCACATCAGCGCGAATCGACGACAACAACGGCCCCACGGCCGCCATCGACGGGCGCAGGTTAAGGGCGACCAGCACCACGCTGATCATCAGCCACATAGCGGTGGTGGGTTTTGCGTGAACGGTTTCCATGGGCGGGCCTTGAGTGAACAAGAGCGAATCAGGCCATGGGCAGGGCAGCTGGGCAAATGAGAAAGTCGTTGGGGCTATTGAAAAATTGCAGACACTGACACACCACAGATCAAAATGTGGGAGGGGGCTTGCCCCTCCCACATTTCTGGACCGCGTTGAGTCAGTAACCGACGGTAAAGCGCTGGCGCGAGTGCTTCGGCGTTTCCACTTCGTCGAGCATGGCGATAGCGTAGTCGGCAAAGCTGATCGAGCTGTTACCGTCACTGCTTACCAGCAAATCATCCTGGCCCAGGCGGAATTGACCGGTGCGCTGGGTGCCATCGAACAGGGCCGATGGCGACAGGAACGTCCAATTCAATTCTGTTTCCTGACGCAGGGTCTCCAGGAATGCCGCGCCTGCACTGGCCTCGGCCTTGTACTCGGCAGGGAACCCCTCGCTGTCGATCACCCGACCGCCGCCCGGCAGCAACAGCGAACCCGCACCGCCCACCACCAGCAAGCGGGGTACGCCGGCCTTTTTCACCGGACCGATCACCGCACTGGCAGGGAGGGTCGCGAAGTGCGCGGCACTGATCACCACGTCGCTGCCGCTGATCGCCTGTTGCAGGGCTTCGGCATCCAGCGCGTCCACCTGTTTGATGGTGACGCCCGGGCGCGCGGCCAGTGTGTCGGTATTGCGCGCGATGGCCACAACGCTGTGCCCGCGACGCAGTGCTTCTTCCAGCAATTGGCTACCGGCGCGGCCAGTGGCTCCAATGATTGCAATCTTGCTCATGACGTTCTCCAGTAGGGTTAAGGATGGAACGGATTCACCACTTCATTTCGCCCTTGGCGACTTTGGCGCTCAGCTCCAGCGAGCTTTCGTCAGCCAGGGTGGGGTAACGCTTTTTCATGGCCGCGATCAGGGCCGCGGAGTCCTTGGCCTTGGCGGTCTCGATGTCGAAGGCCTTGATGTAGTCGGCGGTGAATGTCACCGAAGCCAGCGACGCTGTGCCCAGGTAGTGACCGGGGATCACTGTGCGCGGCTTCAGGTCTTCAATGCGTTGCAAGGTGGCCAGCCAGTCTTTGTGGGACTGCGCGCTCTGAGTGTCGGCCATCCACACGTGAATGTTCTGGGCGACCACTACGCCACCGATCACAGCCTTGATCGACGGGATCCACACAAAGCTGCGATCCGGCTGCGGGCCGTCCAGGCCGATTACGTCCAGTTGCTGGCCTTCGAGGGTCAGGCTATGGCCTTGCAACACCTGCGGCACGATGGTTTTGGCCGGTTTGTCGGCGCCCATTTTCGGGCCCCAGAATGCAAGCTTGCCGGCCACGGTCGCGTTGATATGCTCGACCACCGGTTGCGGCGCCAGCACCTTGGCTTGCGGGAACGCGGCAGTGAGGGTGTCGAGGCCGAAGTAGTAATCCGGGTCGCCGTGGCTGATGTAGATGGTGGTCAGGTTCTTACCGCTGGCGCGGATCTTTTGCACCAACTGCTCGGCCTGGCCCTTGCCGAATTGCGCGTCTACCAGGATCGCGTCCTTGGCGCCGCTGACCAGCACCGAGCTGACCGGGAAGATTGCCGCCTCGCCTGGGTTGTACACATCGAGAGTCAGGTCGGCAGCGGCCGCATGGGCGGCGAAGGCCAGGGCGGCGGTGGCCAGGGTCAGGCGCTTGAAGGTTGAGAACATCGGGCAGCTCCAGCAGTCGATTCAAAGGATGCACAGAGCTTAGTTGCACTAAACAAGACTAAAAATGCGATGCTGTAACATAGTTTGTTTCTAAAATCGGTCAAATCATGGATCGTCTTCAAGCAATGCGCGTGTTTGTCACCGTGGTGGACCTGGGCAGCCAGTCGGCGGCGGCCGATCATTTGGACCTGTCGCGCCCGGTGGTGTCGCGCTATTTGGCCGAGTTGGAAGACTGGGTCGGCGCGCGCCTGTTGCACCGTACCACGCGCAAGCTCAGCCTCACGGCCGCCGGCAGCGAAACCCTGCCACGCTGCCGGCAACTGTTGGAATTGTGCGGCGATATGCAAGCCGCCGTCAGCGAACCGGATGACGCGCCCCGTGGCCTGTTGCGCTTGAGCGTCAGCACCTCGTTCGGCCAGGCGCAATTGGCCGAGGCCATTGCCGAATACGTCAAGCGCTACCCCTTGGTCACGGTCGACCTGCAAATGCTCGACCGCACCGTGAACCTGGTGGATGAGCGCATCGACCTGGCCATCCGCACCAGCAATGACCTCGACCCCAACCTGATCGCCCGGCGCCTGACCGTATGTCGCTCGGTGGTGTGCGCCACCCCGGCGTATTTGCGGGAGCATCCGGCGCCGCAAAAAGTCGAAGACCTGGCCCGACACAACTGCCTGACCCACTCGTACTTCGGCAAAAGCCTGTGGCATTTCGAAGAGAACGGCGAGCACGTGTCGGTGCCGGTGCACGGCAATATCACCGCCAACGAGGCCAGCACCTTGCTCCGTGTGACGCTGGCCGGGGTGGGGGTGGCGATGCTGCCCAGTTACCAGGCCGGCGATCATATTCGGCGGGGCGAACTGGTGAGGCTGCTGCCCCAGGTCGAACCTCGGCAGATGAACATCTACGCGGTGTATGCCTCGCGCAAACACATGCCGTCGGCGCTGCGCAGCCTGCTGGATTACCTGGTGCAGCGGTTTCCGGAGGAACCGGCGTGGGACCTCGGTCTCTAGGGCGACATCACCTTGTTGAATGTCGCCCGATAATGGCAACTTGCCGTGGCTGGCCTATGCTTTAAACAGCACCGTGTGGATCCGTCCAGAGGTCTGTGCCATGAGTATAAAAACCAGAAAATACCTGAAGATTTTCACCCTCTGCGCCTTGGCCAGCGCGTTGTACGCAACGGCCGCCTACCGCGTTGAGCAGACCCGTATGCAGCCGACCTTCGCGATCAGCTGCCATCAGGACCAATGCGTTCCGCACAGCGGCAGTTTCAGCGCACTCAGGTAGGCGGTTGTTCAGCCTTGAGTTGTTCGCGAAACGCCTTGGGTGAGAACCCGACCCGTCGGCGAAACAGCCGAGAGAAGTTGGTCGGGTCGGAAAAACCCAACACCTGCGACATTTCATTGATGGTCATGCTGGTGTAGGTCAGCAAGCGCTTGGCTTCCAGCAATTGGCGGTCATGCATGATCTGCAACGCAGGCTGCCCGCCCAGTTCGCGACACGTCCCGTTCAGATGCGACACCGAGATGCCCAGCTTGTGAGCCAGGTCTTCGATCTTCGGGTGTTCGCGGTAATGTTGCTCGACCAATTGGGTGAACCGCCGGAAATACTCGCGTCCACGCGGCGCGCGTGGATGACGGTGCTTGATGGCCTGGCGGCTGACCCACACCACCAGCACGCTGACCAGGGCATGCATCATCATGTCCCGCGCCGGTTGTGTGTCGGCATATTCATCCTGCAAACGGGTAAACAGGCTGTTCAGGTAATCGCTGTCGTTGCCCGCAGGGTAAGTGCCCAGGGCCTGCAGACCGTCCACCGTTGCCCCCAATTGCGCCTGCAAATGGCTCACCAATGGCGCGGCCAGTGTCACCACAAAACCTTGCACATTTTCGGGGAAGCGAAACCCATGCACGCACAGCGGCGGCAATACCTGCAGGGTCGCCTCACTGAGCGTGGTGCGCTGGCCGTCGATTTCCAACTGCGCCTCGCCCTTGTGCACATACAGCAACTGGCACAGGTCCGCATGCCGGTGGGGCTGGATTTCCCACTGGTATTCCCGACTGCGCCGGGAAATGGTTTCGCAGTGCAACAAATCGGGGGTCGGCCATTCTTGGCTTTCCCCGTAAAGCTTGAAGACCGGAATCGCGGTTTTGGTCATGGTTTCAATCCGATACTCAGGATAGTTGTGCGGTAATCGCCCCAATTGGCAAAAAGCGCAGGCTTTGACGCAGTTTTCACCTTCTTATAGCGCTCACTCAAGTGAAAAATGTCAGCAACAAGATCAATGACAACTCTTTCACTCGATACGTTCGGTGGAACCTGCGGGCGATAAAAATAATGAAAACGCTGAAAACTCAAGTCGCCATCATTGGCGCCGGTCCCTCCGGACTGTTGCTCGGCCAGTTGCTGCACAATGCCGGCATCGAAACCCTCATCCTGGAGCGTCAGAGCGCCGATTACGTGCAGAGCCGTATCCGCGCCGGCGTGCTGGAACAAGGCATGGTCGATCTGCTGCGCGAGGCCGGCGTGAGCCAGCGCATGGACGCCGAAGGCCTGGTGCATGACGGTTTCGAGTTGGCGCTGAACGGCCGGCTGACCCATATCGATCTCAAGGCGCTGACCGGCGGCCAATCGGTGATGGTCTACGGCCAGACCGAAGTCACCCGCGACCTGATGGCCGCCCGCGCCGCCGCGGGTGCTGTCACGCTCTATGAAGCCAGCGATGTGCAGCCGCATGAACTCAAAAGTGATCGACCCTGGCTGACCTTCGAGCACCAGGGCCAGGCGTATCGCCTGGACTGCGACTACATCGCCGGTTGCGACGGTTTCCACGGCGTGGCGCGCCAGTCGATCCCGGCTGAATCATTGAAGGTCTTTGAGCGCGTCTACCCTTTCGGCTGGCTGGGCATTCTCGCCGACACGCCGCCGGTCCATGACGAACTGGTGTACGCCAAGCACCCGCGTGGCTTTGCACTGTGCAGCATGCGGTCGCCGACCCGCAGCCGCTATTACCTGCAGGTGCCGGCCGAAGAGCCGCTGGACGAATGGTCGGACGCGCGCTTTTGGGCCGAACTGAAAACCCGTCTGCCGGGCGACCTGGCCGAGCAACTGGTCACCGGCCCATCGATCGAAAAAAGCATCGCGCCGCTGCGCAGTTTTGTGGTCGAGCCCATGCAGTACGGGCGCCTGTTCCTGCTCGGTGATGCCGCGCATATCGTGCCGCCCACTGGCGCCAAGGGCCTGAACCTGGCCGCCAGCGACGTGAGTACGTTGTTTCGGATTTTGCTCAAGGTGTACGGCGAAGGCCGGGTGGATTTGCTCGAGCGCTATTCCGCGATCTGCCTGCGCCGGGTGTGGAAGGCCGAGCGGTTTTCCTGGTGGATGACCTCGATGCTGCATCAATTTCCCGAGGCGGACGGCTTCAGCCAGCGCATCGCCGAGAGCGAGCTGGAGTACTTTATCCAGTCCGAGGCCGGGCGCAAAACCATCGCGGAAAATTACGTCGGACTTCCTTACGAAGCTATCGAATAGCCTGCTATCGTATCGAGCATTCCCGCAGGGCGCCTTTTCCCGCGGGCCTTGCTCGAAGGTTCTGCCGTGACTCAGCTCAATCAGCCCGCGCCACCGCTCCCCGCGGTGCGCAGTATCCTCGCCTCGTTGATGATGGCGATCTTTCTCGGCGCCCTGGACCAGACCATCGTCGCAGTGTCCATGCCTGCCATTTCCGCGCGTTTCCACGACGTCAACCTGCTGGCCTGGGTGATTTCCGGCTACATGGTGGCGATGACCGTGGCGGTGCCGATCTACGGCAAGCTCGGCGACCTGTACGGGCGCCGGCCGATGATGCTGATCGGCATGGGCCTGTTCACCGTGGCGTCGCTGTTGTGCGGCATGGCCCAAAGCATGGAGCAACTGGTATTGGCGCGGGTGCTGCAGGGCATCGGTGCCGGCGGGATGATCTCGGTCAGTCAGGCGATCATCGGCGACATCATCCCGCCCCGTGAACGTGGGCGTTACCAGGGGTATTTCAGCAGCATGTACGCGGTGGCCAGCGTGGCCGGGCCGGTGCTGGGCGGTTACATGACCGAGTACTTGTCGTGGCGCTGGGTATTCCTGATCAACCTGCCATTGGGCGCCGGCGCCTGGTACGTGGCCCATCGCACCCTGGTGGGGCTGCCGATGCCGCAGCGCAAGCCAGTCATCGATTACCTGGGCACGGTGCTGATGATCATCGGCCTGACCGCCTTGCTGCTGGGCATCACCGAAATCGGCCAGGGCCACCATTGGCGTGATCGCGAAGTGCTTTGGCTATTGGCCGGCGCGCTGGTGGCACTGACCCTGTTCGTGTGGCACGAGCGGCGTGCGCGCGAGCCCCTGTTGCCGATGCATTTGTTTGGCAACCGCAGCGCGGTGCTGTGCTGGTGCACGATTTTTTTCACCAGTTTCCAGGCGATTTCCCTGACCGTGTTAATGCCGTTGCGCTTTCAGACGGTAACCGGCGGCGGTGCCGACAGCGCGGCCTTGCACTTGATGCCCTTGGCGATGGGCCTGCCAATGGGCGCGTATACCGCCGGGCGCATGACCTCGGTGACCGGACGCTACAAGCCGATGATCCTCAGCGGCGCGCTGTTGAGCCCGCTGGCGATTGCGGGCATGGCCTTCAGCGCGCCCCAGGACATGCTGCTCACCGGCCTGTTCATGTTGCTGTGCGGGATCGCCGCCGGCATGCAGTTCCCCACTTCTCTGGTGGGGGCGCAAAACTCGGTGGAACAACGCGACATCGGCGTCGCCACCAGCACCACCAATTTGTTCCGCTCCCTGGGTGGCGCGGTGGGGGTGGCGTGCATGTCGGCGTTGCTGCTGGCGCTGTTGCAGGGTTCCAGCTTCGCCCACCTGGCCAGCGGTGCGCTGGTGGCCGAGGGCAGTTCCGGCAACGTGCTGCTCGATGGTTTGAACGCCGCCCCAGGCGCGGCGCAGGATGCCCTGCGCGGGGAGCTGGCGGTGACGTTCGAGCATTTATTGTGGGTGAGCGTGGCGGTGTCTTTATTAGGGCTGGCAGCAGCCATCGCCATGCCGAATCGGGTACTGCGCGGTCGCGAAGACAAGGCCAAATAACCGACACGATGAAGATCAGAATGTGGGAGCAAGCCCCCTCCCACATTTTTTTACCGCATTTCAGCTTCAGGGGCTGTAGTAACCCACCGCCACCATGAAATGCCCGCTCTTGCGGATATACGCATGTTTGTTCTCGACCTTGTCGGTCACCGGGTTTTTCCAGCGATACTTGTATTCCCCCTGGTCCTGATCGGTCATCATCTTGAGGATCGGTTCACCCACCGGTTTGCCGTCCGGGTCCTTGATCTTGGCGAAGTCGGTGTTGATCAGCCGCAGGTTGGTGCCGTGGGCCACGTAGCGTCCGGTGTTCAGGTCCACCACAAACACATACAGGTCGTCCTGCAGGAAGCCGCCCTGCAAGGAGTTGATGGCCTTGAGCGTGCCGGCTTCATCCTTGACCAGCGCGTTCACCGCCTTGTTACGCAGGGCCCGCGCCTGTTCCGGGGTGGCCCGTGGCAGGTAGTAGCCCACCGCCAGGATGCGCTCGCCGACGCGCTGATAAAACACATGCTTGTGTTCGATCTTGCCATCGTTCCAGTTCTGCCAACGGTAGTCGGCCTGCTGGATGCCCTGGCCTTCCGGCACCTTGAGCGCGTCCTTGAAGGACTGGCGCAAGTCCGGCCCGAGTACTTCAGACACATCGCGACCGATCAACGCCGAAGAGGGCCCGCCGCTGGCCAGCAATACGCCTTGGGTATCGACCACGAACACATAGCGATCCTGGTCGATGAACTCGCCCTGGCGGCTGAACGCGGCAAACGCTTTGTCGCCATTGCTCTGGTAATAGGCCAGGGCTTTTTCCAGCAGGGCTTTGGCCGCCTGGGCGTCCTGATCCTGCGCAGGATTGGCGTGCACCTGGCTGAAACACAACAGCAGCAGCCAGGTCAGTTGACGCAGTCCCTTCATGTTCCGTCCCTCGTTCTTATTGGATGTGACCACAGCGTAGACGGCGTTGGCTCAAGGCGCCGCCAGCCACTGGCTGACGATTGCGTCATACGCGCCGGTGGCGACGCTCAGGTGCAGCCACTGGTCGACATAGCTCTTCCACGCCACATCGTCGCGGGGCAGCAAAAAGGCTTTTTCGCTGTACTGCATCTGCCGCTCCGGGTTGACCGCGCACAGGCCAGGCTTGAGCTTCTGCTGGTAACGCGCTTCGCTGGCGTCGGTGATCATCACATCCGCCTTGCCGGCGAGCAGTTCGTCGAAGATGGTCACGTTGTCGTGCAGGCGGATCTGCGCCTGGCCCAGGTGGGTGCGGGCAAACACTTCATTGGTGCCGCCCGCCGGTTCGATCACCCGCACCTGCGGCTGGTTGATCTGCTCGACGGTCTGGTAGCGCTGCACATCGGCGCAGCGCACCAACGGGATTTTGCCGTCCTCTCCGAGAGACTGGCTGAAGAACGCCTTTTTCTGACGTTCCAGCGACACCGAAATACCGCCCACGGCAATATCGCAGCGTTGGGCGAGAAAGTCCGGCATCAGGGTTTTCCAGGTGGTGGGTACCCAGGTGATTTTGGCGTTGAGGCTCTTGGCCAGGGACTCGGCCATGGCAATGTCGATGCCTTCGTAACTGCCGTCGGCGCGCAGCGAGGTGTAGGGCTTGTAGTCGCCGGTGGTGCATACGCTGAGGGTGCCGCGTTGCAACACCTTATCCAGGCGCGACGGGGCGGGGTCGGCCAGGGCGCTGGTGGCCAGGGTTGCCAATACACACAGGGCTAGCGGAGCTTTCATGCGGTCGAGTCCTTGGGGCCGGGGCGGGGTGGCAGCCATTATTTCGAGGGCGGTGCGGGGTGGCAAGGCGCACAGGAGGGTTAGTCGTTTTGCGCTGGTGTTTTCGACCTTTTTTTCACGTTGCACTGGTTAAGCTGCGAAACAAGGTCGTATACCACCGTTTAACCCCTATGAGCGCATGATGTCGTCACAACCTCCCTCATCCATAGAGATCGAATACGCCGAGCGCTGTGACCGTGAACACGCCCGGGTTTGCAGCGACACGCGCCCACCCGGGTTGCGGCGACGTTTGGCGTCGTGGCGCGACGAATGGCTGGTGCGTCAGGCGTTGAAGGTTGCCGGCGAGCCGGGGCTGATCCTCGACCTGGCCTGTGGCTCGGGCCGGTTCTGGCCGGTGTTGGCTGAACACATCAACCGGGTGATCCTGGCGTCGGACAATTCCCAGGACATGCTCGATCACGCCGTTACCCACCATCCGGCGACGTTGCTCAAGCGCGTCAAGACGTTTCAAGGGTCGGCGTTTTCCATCGGCTTGTCGGCCAATGCCGTGGACTGCATTTTCTGCCTGGAGTTGTTTCGTCACGTGCCCAGCAGCGATGGGCGGTTGGCGTTGCTGCGTGAGTTTCACCGGGTCAGCCGTGACACGGTGATTATCTCCGTCAACTCGCGCACGGCGGTGGAAGACGAGTTTCGCCAGGCAGGCTTCAAGGTCCTGAATCATCAGGAGTTCCTGCCGGGCTCGGGCCTGTGGCGGGTTTACGTTTTACGTAAGAGAGGATAACTCCCGCCTGTCGGACTATTCTTCAGCTCTTGCCTGACTTTTCATGGTTGCCTGTGCACTGCGGATGCTCGTTAGCCCCTTTCGCGATATATACTGCGCGCCATTCTTCAAGGGAGAGCCGTGTGGCCATCGATATTCACTGGATCTGCGACAACGATAGCCTCGGCCAGCACTGCGCCGAATGGCAGCAGTTGCCATTCGTCGCCCTCGACACCGAATTCATGCGGGTCGACACCTTTTACCCCATTGCCGGGTTGATCCAGATCGGCGATGGCGTACGCGCTTACCTGATCGACCCCCTGACCATCGACAACTGGCAACCCCTGGCCGCCTTGCTGGAAAACCCAAGCGTCATCAAGGTGGTGCACGCCTGCAGCGAAGACCTCGAAGTCTTGCTGCGCCTGACCGGCAGCCTGCCGGTGCCGTTGTTCGACACCCAATTGGCGGCGGCTTACCTGAACCTCGGGTTCTCCATGGGCTACTCGCGCCTGGTGCAGGCCGTGCTCGATATCGATTTACCCAAGGGCGAGACGCGTTCGGACTGGCTGCAGCGGCCACTCTCGGAGACACAGATCAGCTACGCCGCCGAAGACGCGGTGCACCTGGCCGAGGTCTATACCCGCCTGCGACCGAAGCTGTCCGATGACAAGTACGCCTGGGTGCTGGAGGACGGCGCCGAGCTGGTGGCCAACCTGCGCCGCGAAGTCGACCCGTACGAGGTGTACCGCGACGCCAAGCTGGCGTGGAAACTGTCCCGTGCCCAGCTCGCCGTGCTGCGTGAACTGTGCGCCTGGCGCGAGCAGCAGGCCCGCGCCCGTGACCTGCCGCGCAATCGCATCGTTCGCGAGCACTCGTTGTGGCCCCTGGCCAAAACCCAGCCGGATAACCTCGCCGCGCTGGGCAAGATCGAAGACATGCACCCGCGCACCGTGCGTCAGGATGGCCAGTTCCTGTTGGACCTGATCAAACGTGCCGGCAGCGTGTCCATGGATCAGTGGCCGCCCGCCGTGGCCGAACCGCTGCCGGTGGACGCCGCCGCGCTGATCAAGCAACTGCGCACCCTGGGCCAGACGTTCGCCGAGCGCCTGGACATGGCGCCGGAACTGATGCTGCGCAAGAAAACCCTCGAAGCCCTGGTTAAAAGTGGCTACCCCGATGGGCCTTACCAATTGCCAGACTCGCTGCGTGGCTGGCGCCGCGAGTTGATGGGCCAGGCGCTGCTCGACAGCCTGGCCACTGCCGGAGAACAGCCTTGAAGCGTATTTGCTCCATTTATCGCAGCTTGAAAAAAGACGGCATGTACCTCTACGTGCTCAAAAGCGATGCCCTGGAGCGCGTGCCGGAGCCCCTGATGGCCGCCTTCGGCAAGCCGCACCACGCGTTCGACATGGTGCTGACACCGGAGCGCAAGCTGTCGCGCGAGGACATCCTGGTGGTGCTGGAAAACCTCGACAAGCAGGGCTACCACCTGCAAATGCCGCCGGCCGAGGACGAGTACATCGAACACTTGCCCGAAGAGCTGCTGCGCCGCAACGACCCGATGTGATCAATCAGTGCCCGCGTCAGGGCACAGGCTTCATGGAATCGTATTAGCGGGCGGTGGCCGTAAGGATGTGTGTGGCCGTCTGCACTGTTTTTGAAAGGTTTGAACCATGCGTGTTCTGATTGCTGAGCAGGATCACCCGCTCTACGCCCAATTGCTTAACGAAGTGGCGCCGGACCTGGAGGTGCTCACCAGCGGCGACTCGGCCGAGTTGTCGCGCCTGGCCGCCGATTGCCCGGTGTGGCTCGGCCAGCCGGACCTGTTGGCGACGCTGTTGCGCCAGGGCCATCGCCCGCAATGGCTGCAATCGACCTGGGCGGGCATTACGCCGCTGCTGGCCGAAGGCTTGCCGCGCGACTATCGCCTGACCCGCGCGGTCGGCATCTATGGCCAGGTCATGGCCGAATTTGTCCTCACCTACATGCTGGGCCACGAACGTGAAGTGCTGGCGCGGCTGGTCAGCCAGGTCGAGCGCAAATGGGACAACCGCACCGGCCAGAGCCTGGCGGGGCGCAAGGTGTTGATCGTCGGCACGGGTGATATCGGCCAGAGCGTCGCCGAGTTCCTGGTGCCGTTTGGCGTCAAGCTGTATGGCATCGCCAGCATTGCCCGCGAGCAGGCGCCGTTTATCGAAGTGTCCGGTCTCGATCAATTGGGCCGCCTGGTGGGGGAGGTGGACTACGTGATCAACCTGCTGCCCAACACACCGAACACCCACGACCTGTATGACGCCGCGCTGTTCAGGCAATTCAAGCCGACGGGCTTGTTCATCAACGTTGGACGTGGGGTGGCGGTGGTCGACGCCGATTTGGTCGAGGCCTTGAAAGAAGGGCACCTGGCCGGCGCGGTGATCGATGTGTGCCGCCAGGAACCACTGCCGCAGCGTCATCCATTCTGGACCGCCTGGGGCCTGCTGTTGACCGGGCACAGTTCGGCGCCGACGTCGCCGCCGATGATGGTGGCGTTGTTTCTGGACAACATGCGTGCGTACAAGGCCAAGGAAGCGCTGCGCGGGGAAGTGGATTTCGCGCGTGGTTACTGACACGACGCGAAGGAAAAATGTGGGAGGGGGCAAGACCCCTCCCACATTGGTACTGTGCGAGTCTTAAAGACTGAAGTCACCCTCGGACACCAGCTCGCTCAACGGCTTGCGCGGGCTCGGCACTTCACGGCCTTGCAGGTACTCCGGCAGGGTCGACTTGTCGCCCAGTTTGCCAATCGCCACGGCCGCGTGCAGGGCATAACCGTCTGGAATCTTCAGTTCCTTGCGTGTCAGTTCCTGATCGAAGCCGGCCATGCCGTGGGTGTGCCAGCCACTGAGGCTGGCCTGCAGCGCCAGGTGGCCCCAGGCCGAGCCGGTGTCGAAGGTGTGCCACAGCGCGGGGGTTTCTTCGGTGGCGCCGGGTGCGATGAAGTCGGTTTTCGAGGCGATGATCACCAGGGCCGACGCGTGCTGCGCCCAGCCGCGGTTGAATTCATTGAGCAGGCCCAGGAAACGCGCCCAGTCCGGCGTGTCGCGGCGCGCGTAGAGAAAACGCCACGGCTGCGAGTTGTACGCCGACGGCGCCCAGCGGGCGGCTTCGAAGAAACTCAGCAGGGTGTCCTTCGGGATACTCTCGCCGGTGAACGCGCGGGGCGACCAGCGGTCGGTAAATTGGCTGTGGATCGGGTGGTCGGCGACGCGTGGGTTAGTGCTCATGAACGGTTCCTGATGGTCAATTCTGCGCTCAAAGCTACTGCGCGCCCGCTAGACTGACAAGTCTCGTAACGCCGCCAGTCGCAAGCACTTGGTTCCAAGGGCCTGGGGCACTAGACTGGCGGCCTTTTCACCGACCGATACTGATGTAGAGCCATGGCCGCCAAAGTCGAACCTTTCTGGATACGCAAAACCCTTGAGCACCTCGATCAGGAGGAGTGGGAGTCGTTGTGCGACGGTTGTGGCCTGTGCTGCCTGCAAAAGCTTGAGGATGAAGACGACAACAGCGTCTATTACACGCGGATCGCCTGCAAACTCCTCGACCTCAAAACCTGTCAGTGCACCGATTACCCCAACCGCCGCGCCTCGGTGCCCGACTGCATCCAGCTCACCCCAGGCCAGGCCGACCAGTTCAAGTGGCTGCCGCCCACCTGCGGCTACCGCCTGGTCAGCGAGCGCAAGGACTTGCCGTTGTGGCACCACCTGGTCTGCGGCGACCGCGACGCTGTGCACCATGAACGCATTTCCCAGTCCGGACGCATGCTCAGCGAAGGCAGCGTTCCCGAGGACGACTGGGAGGATTACCTGATCTTCCGCGCAGGCTGAACAAGGAGTGTGTATGAAGGGGGCAATCCAGCTGGCGGCAAGCCTGATGCTGCTGGCGCTGAGCGGCTCGGCGTGGTGCGCGAAGAAAGTCGACCTGGACTATCACGTCAAGTTGTTGCCCCAGAGTGACCAGGCCGAGGTACGGGTCAGCCTGTCCCAGGGTTCGGCGGTGCGCAGCCTGGACTTCGACCTCGGCAACAGCGGCGACTACAGCGACTTCAAGGCCGACGGACAGTGGAAGGTCGCCGGCAGCCGCGGGCGGTGGCAGCCCGGCGCCGAGAAGTCCAGCCTGACCTACCGAGTGCGCCTGACCCGTGCGCGCAAACCGGGTATTTATGACGCACGGATGACCCCGAGCTGGGCGTTGTTTCGTGGCGAAGACCTGGTGCCGCCCGCACGTCTGGACCAGCAGGACGGCGTCGAGCTGGTATCGCGCCTGATGTTCGAACTGCCGGCCGGCTGGAAAAGCATTGAAACCGCCTGGCCGCGCATCGGCAAAAACAAATTCCGCATCGATAACGTTTCCCGCCTGTTCGACCGCCCCACTGGTTGGATGCTCGCCGGTACCCTGGGCAGCCGCCGTGTGCGCCTGGGCGAAACCGACGTCACCGTGGCCTCGCCCAAGGGCCAGGCCATGCGCCGCATGGATGTGCTGACCTTGCTGACGTTCGTCTGGCCCCAGGTGGAAGCGGCGTTCCCGCGTCATCCGGCCAAGCTGTTGGTGGTGGGGGCCAGTGACCCGATGCGCCGTGGCGCGTTCGCGGCACATGACTCGATCTACCTCAACAGCCGCACGCCGCTGGTCAGCGAAAACGGCAGCAGCCCGTTGATGCGTGAAGTGGTGCAGGCCATCGGCCGTTTCAGCGACCACGACCGCAGCGATTGGATCAGCGAGGGCTTGGCGGAGTATTACGCCATCGACCTGGTGCGGCGTGCCGGGGGGATCACCGATGAGCGGTATCAAGCGATACAGGCGCGTTTGACCAGGGAAGGCAAGGACGTCACCACGCTACGCGGTGAACACGTCAACGGCGCGACGGTGTCCCGGGCGGTGCTGGTGATGCAGGAGCTGGACCGCGAGATTCGGGTTAAAACCCATAACAAGCGTTCGCTGGATGATTTGACGCAGGCGGTGATGCGCGTCGAGACCGTCAATACCCAAGACTTCGTTAAATTGGCCGAGAGCATCCTTGGCGAATCGTCTGTGGTGCTGGATTCCAAACTCCTACGCTGATTCCTAGCCCTGCACAAAACGAAATGTGGGAGGGAGCAAGTCGAATCGTCGCCGCACTGCCCCTCCCACATTTTGATCTCCAATAGTTTGGAGACTGAGGTCAGTTGGGGCTCTTCACCGCTTTCTCAGCCGCCACTTCCGCCTTGGTCTTCAAGTTCCTCAGCTCTTCACCCGCGCGTTCAATTTTCGTGCGCACGCTGTTCATTTCCTGGCGACCCTGCTCCAGCTTGGCCTTGAGCGAGCTGTGCCCGGTAAAGCCGCGGGCCAGTGCCACGCCGCCAATCGCTACTTGGATCAAGCCGAAAATCCCGCCACGGCGCAGGCCTTTGCCCACCATCATCACGCCACCGGCGACCGAGCCGATGCGCTCCCAGCCGTGCACGTTTTGCGTGGGTTGGGTCTGGAAGGGCGTGTGTTCGATGACGGGGCGCAAGGTTGTGCTGTCGCTCATGATCGTTCTCCAACAGGGCTAGTGATAGGTAGATGACTGCTCGCAGGTGTCGGATGTTCCAAGAAAATCAGTATTTGGGGCCTGAACGGGTGTTGTTGCCTTTGGCCATCCGGTCATAGAGCACCACGTTGACGGTGGCGGCGAGGTTCATGCAACCGGTGGTCGGGATGTAGACCACGTCTTCACACCAGTCGCGAATCTCTTTGTCCAGCGAGCCGTCTTCGGGGCCGAAGATGTACAGCGCACGGTCGGGGTGGGTGTATTCGGGCAGCGGGCGGGCGCCTTCCACCAGTTCCACCGCGACCGGAATGCAGCCCAGGGGCAGGATTTTTTTCAGGTCGTCGATGCCGATCAGCGGGATGTCGTGGTGGACTTTCTTGGTGTCGGTGACGAAGTCCCGGGCGCGCTCGTAACGCACGCCGGTGTAGAACACCGAGGCCACGCCATAGCAACCGGCGGCGCGCATCACCGAACCGACGTTTTCGGGGGATTTGGGGTTATACAGGCCGATGCAGCTGTAGCGTTTATTGCCCACGGGTGTGCCTTTAAAAAGGCGGCATTATAGCGGCAAGCTACAAGCTGCAAGTTAAAAGCAGAGTGGCTTTTTCTTGCAGCTTTCAACTTGCAGCTCTCAGCTGTCTTTTTTCATCAACCCCGCCAACGCCGCAAACGGGTTGTGCGTGGCCTTGGCAATCGTCGGACTGCTGGTGGAACCCTCGCCAAAATACTGTTGGTCGGTGTAGCGCGAGTGTTCATTGTCGTGGCAATACAGGCACAGCAACTCCCAGTTGGAGCCGTCCTGGGGATTGTCATCATGATTGTGGTTGCGGTGGTGTACGGTGAGTTCGCTCAAGCGCTTGCCGGCGAATTCACGGGCGCAACGGCCGCACACGTGGGGGTACATCTTCAGGGCTTTGTCGCGGTAGCCCATTTCCCGGTCGCGCTGGGCATCGGCGAGGATGCGGTCCAGCTTGGCGGTGTGGGAGGGCGGGTTGGTCGAGCTCATCATGGCTCCTGTCTGGTGGGTCACGGATAACCTTGATTCTAGCCGTCGGCGCCCATTTGTAGTATCGGTTCATGCAATTCACCAGGATGAGAGACCTATGCGTTGGCACATATGGACAGTAGCACTGCTATTGGGCGCCCTGTCGGCCCAGGTCCAGGCGTTCTCGACGCCCAGGCCCGGCCAGGTGATCGAGGTCACCCTTGAGCAACTGCACCCGACCCAGGCCGTGGTCGGCTTCGACCAGATCGACTACAGCCTGGGGCTGTTCGCCGATAAACCCGCCAAGGCGTTTGATGAGTACTGCGAAACCAACGGCCAGGGCGAAGCCGACAAGGTGCCCAAGCACGCTGACTTGCATAAACCCGAAAGCTTCACCTGCAAAGACCCGGTGGGCACTCATCCCGAGGACATGAAAACCGTGGTGGTCGGCCCCGGCGGCCAGTTGTACCTGACCGACGGTCATCACAGCTTCACCACCCTGTGGGAAACGCCCGGCGCCGGCCCTCGCTTAAAGATGTGGGTCAAGGTGACGGACGACTTCAGCAACAGCCCGGACCTCGCCACCTTCTGGCGGCGCATGGAGGCGGCCCGCAAGGTCTGGCTCAAGGACAACCAGGGCCACCCCCTGTCGCCCGCGCAACTGCCGGCCCATCTTGGGTTCAAGAGCCTGCAGGACGATACCTTTCGCAGCCTGGTGTATTTCACGCGCAAGGCCGCCTATGGCAAGCCGGAGGCGGGGGAGGTCGCCCCGGAATTCCTGGAGTTCTACTGGGGCAATTGGCTGCGCACGCAAGTTGATCTGGGCCGGTACGACCTGAACAAAAAAGGCGGCTACAAGGATGCGATCGAAGCGGTTGCCAAGCGCATGGTCAGCCTGGCACCCGGCGCGCAGGTCGGCGACAGCGGTTTCACCGCGCAGCAACTGGGCGGCATGAGCAAGCTGGACCGCGAAGAGCTGGAAAAGACCTTCGATAAAAAAGTGCCGTATGTGATCGACTACCGCAAATCCCACAACTGACGGGGCCAAAAATGTGGGAGGGGCGGTGCGACGATTCGACTTGCTTCCTCTCACATTGATCTTCAGTGCTTGGTTAAAAGTGCTCAGGCCTTGAGCTTCTCCGCAATCCAGATGGTGTGCCGGGTGCCCTTGTTGCCATGGGCAAACACCTGCACTTCCTCGGCCTTGAAACCGGCCTTGCGCAGTTTGTCGCTGAACAGTTTGTCGGCGCTGGCCGACCACACGGCCAGCACGCCCTTGGGCCGCAAGGCCTTGGCGCAGGCGGCCAGGCCACCGGCGGAATAGAGCCAACTGTTGGCTTTTTGCGTGAGACCTTCGGGGCCGTTGTCGACGTCGAGCATGATCGCGTCAAAGCCCTGGGGCTCGGCTTGCAGCACCTTGGCCACGTCTTCCAGGCGGATCACCGTGCGCGGGTCGAGCAACGGGCGCCCGGACTTTTCGCCCAGCGGCCCACGGTTCCATTCCACGACGCCGGGCACCAGTTCCGCCACCACCACTTCGGCGGTCTTGCCCAGATGCTTGAGCGCCGACGCCAGGGTAAAGCCCATGCCCAGGCCGCCGATCAGTACCCGTGAACCCGGGCGGCCAGCGACCTTGCGGCAGGGAATTTCGGCCAGCGCATCTTCGGAGCCGTGCATGCGCGTATTCATCAGCTGGCCGCCGTCACCGCCCTGGATCTTGATGACAAAATCTTCACCGTATTCGAACAGGCACAAGGCACCGCCGTTATCGGGGATCGGGGTGGTGTCGAGCAGAACGAAACGTTTCATGGAAATCTCATTGGGAAGGGCATTCTTGCGCGGTTGGGAGTAGCCTTACGACATTCCGGTCAGGCCATGGAGCCATCGATGAAGTGCAGCATTCTAACGGTCATTGTGTTGAGCGCGCTCGCCTGCGGTGCAGCGCAGGCTCAGGAGTTGCAAACCGTACCGGTCGCCCCCGCGCCAACCTCCGGCGCGCCGGGCACGCCAACGCCGACGCTGTACCCGCAAGTCACGCCGCCGGCATTGCCCAAGACCAACGGCTCGCCGCCCCTGGCGCCGATCGTGTTGCCGACGCCGCCAAAGGACCAGACGGTGCCCGGTCTGCAGCAGAACGACAGCAAGCCGAAGACCCCCGGCGGTTAAAACTGTTGATTGATTAATTGCCCATCCGCCATGCGCAAGCGTTTGGACAAGGCAATCGCAATGGCGCGGATGATCTTGGCGGCAATCCTCGGGGCTTCGTTGAGCATCTTTTCCAGGGAGTCCTTGCCCAGGTTCAACAGCACGCAGTCACTGGCCGCCACGCAACTGGCGGAGCGTCGCTCGCCGTCGAGTACCGCCATTTCACCGAAGGCCCGGCCACTGCGCAGGGTCGCGATGGTCAGGCGTTGGCCTTCGTGGTTGGTTTTCTGCACCGCCACCTGGCCGCTGTGGATGATGCACATGAAGGTGCCGGCGTCGCCCTCGAGGAAGATGGCTTCATCACGGGCAATGGTGCTGATGTTGAAGTAGCCGGCGGCGATGTGAAAATCTTCCGGCAACAGCGGGTCGAACAGGCCGCAATCCATGAGCATGTCGCGGATTTCTGTTTGTAGAGAAGCGCTCATTAAAGTCGATAGTGCCATGGCTGCAATCTTGATCCATCAATCAGTCGGCGGTCCTGTGTTCAGACAGGACCGCTGGCCTAAGTTCCTTAAATCAACCCCAGCGCCTTGAACACAAATGCATATTCGAGCGCTACGTCACGTAATCCCTGGTAACGCCCGCTCATGCCGCCGTGGCCGGCACCGAGTTCGGTCTTGAGCAACAGCAGGTTGTCATCCGTCTTGGTGTCACGCAGCTTGGCCACCCATTTGGCCGCTTCCCAGTACTGCACGCGGCTGTCGTTGTAGCCGGCGATCACCAGCAGGTGCGGGTAGGCCTGGGCGCGGACGTTCTCGTACGGCGCGTAGGCCTTGATGCGCGCATACACTTCAGGCTCTTCGGGGTTGCCCCATTCGTCGTACTCGGTGATGGTCAGCGGCAGTTCCGGGTCGAGCATGGTGTTGAGCACATCGACAAACGGCACTTCGGCAATCGCCGCCTGGAACAATTCGGGGCGCTGGTTGAGCACCGCTCCGATCAACAGGCCGCCGGCGCTGCCGCCGCTGATCGCCAGTCGACTGGACGTGGTCAGGCCCTGGGCGATCAGGTGTTCGGCGCAGGCGATAAAGTCGCTGAAGGTGTTCTGCTTGTGCTCTTGCTTGCCGTTGCGGTACCAGGCTTCACCCAGCTCGCCGCCGCCGCGCACGTGGGCGATGGCAAACGCCACGCCACGTTCGAGCAGGCTCAGGCGCGCATGGGAAAACCATGGGTCGAGGCTCGAACCGTAGGCGCCATAGCCGTACAGGTACAACGGCGTGGCTTTGCCGAGTTGGTCGCGCTTGACCACCAGGCTGATCGGCACCTGGGTCCCGTCGGCGGAGGTGGCCCACAGGCGTTGGCTCACGTAGTCGTCGGCGTTGAACACGCCCAATACCGGAGTTTCCTTGAGCACTTGCTGCGCGCCGCTGGCCAGTTCCAGCTGACGCACCTGGGCCGGGCGATTGAGAGCCTCATACCGCAGGCGAATTTTGTCGCTGACGAATTCCAGGCTGTTCTGTACGTAGAGGCTGTAGGCGGCGTCGGGCAATTCCACGCGATACGCAGGCACGCCCTGCGGGTGCACTTCGATCACCGGCAGGCCACCGATGCGCAGGCTCAGGGTCATGGCGCCGGTATTGAGGCTCACGCCGTCGAGCATCACGTCATCGCTATGGGGGATCAGGTTTTGCCACTCATCCTCGGTAGGCACATCGCCAATGTCGGTTGCAACGAACAGCGCATAGTTGATGCCATCCCGGTTGCTGCGGATAAACCAGGTCCACGCGCCATTCAGTTGGCCGTGGTCAACGTCGTATTCATGGTCCTCGACCCGAGGCGCCAGGCAGGTGAAGGCCAGGTGCGGCTGGTCGGCGTCCAGCGCCCAGACTTCGCTGGTGGTCTTGCTGCCCAGGGCCAGCAGCAACTGGCGCTCGGAACTGGAACGGTAGCAGTGCAGGAAGAAACGTCCGTCAGGCTCGTGAAACACTTCCTGCGCCGCCGTGCCGTCCAGGCGATAGCGATACAGCTTGTGCGGGCGGTGGGTGTCATCCAGCTCGCCGAAAAACAGGGTCAGGCTGTCATTGGCCCAGGTCATGCTGCCGTCGCAGTCCTGGAACTCCAGTTCGCTGACCTTGCCATTGGTCAATTCCTTTACGAACAGGGTGTAGATCTCATCGCCGCTGGTGTCGAGGCTGTAGGCCAGGCGCTGGTGGTCGGGGCTGATGCTGAACGCGCCGAGGGAGAAGAAGCCACCGTTGGCCAGTTCGTTCGGATCCAGCAGCAGCTCTTCGCTGCTCTCGTCCACCTGGTTACTGTCATCGGCGGGACGGCGGCAGCGGTAGTGGCGGGCGTACTCGTCGCCGGCGGTGGTGCGTGTGTAATACAGGTACGGGCCCCAGGGCGAGGGCAGCGACAAGTCGGTTTCGAGGATACGGCCCTTGATCTCTTCAAACAGGCTTTCACGCAATGCGCCCTGATCGGCGAGTTGGGCTTCCTGCCAGGCGTTTTCGGCCTTGAGGTAATCGAGTACTTCGCCGTTGTCACGCTCTTGCAGCCAGGCGTACGGGTCTTGGCCTGGGGCCTTGCGGGCGATTGGGGCGGTTGAGGTAGGCATGGAACACTCTCTGTCTGGCGGACGGTGGCAGGCATTGCAGCCGCGACACGCAAAAGCCGTTATCATAGCCGCCTCTTTGCCAGCCTTGCCATGGACACCATGACCGAGAACGACTATCTGACCGCTTGGGGCCTTTACGCCTTCGCCGCTTTGGGCTGCCTGTTGGTGTGGTGGCGCATGACCCGCTGGATCTGGCGCTGGCTGCGCGAGCCGTTGCAACTGCTGATGGCGGTGCTGCTGTTCAGCCCGACCATCGTCGACCCGGTCAAGACCCAGTTCGCGCCGGCCGTGGCCATCACCGCCCTGGACCTGGTGCTCAAGGTCGGTAACAACGCCTGGCGGGCGATTTCCGACCTGTTCATGTACACGATGATCGCCTTTGGCGTGTACCTGGTAGTTGTGTTGATCCGCTGGCCCATCGAGCGCGCGGCCAATGCGCGCCGTGAGCGCAAGGCCGCCACGGATGCCGCGTTGGCCGCCGAGCCGCACGAGGATGACGACGAGCCATTCCGTCGTCCGGCGCCGGTGAGCGGTATGCGGGTCGAACCGCGCCTTTAACGTTGCAGCGAGAGCCCTGGCATGTGTGAATTATTGGGCATGAGTGCCAACGTCCCTACCGACATCGTGTTCAGCTTTACCGGGCTGATGCAGCGCGGTGGGCGCACCGGCCCGCACCGCGACGGGTGGGGTATTGCCTTCTATGAGGGCCGTGGCCTGCGTCTGTTCCAGGACCCGGCCGCCAGCAGTGAATCGGAAGTCGCCCTGCTGGTGCAGCGTTATCCGATCAAGAGTGAAGTGGTCATCGGCCATATCCGCCAGGCCAACGTGGGCAAGGTGAGCCTGGCCAACACCCATCCGTTCGTGCGTGAGCTGTGGGGGCGCAACTGGTGTTTTGCGCACAACGGCCAACTGGCGGACTTCAGCCCTCGCGCCACCTTCTATCGACCGGTGGGCGATACCGACAGCGAAGCGGCCTTCTGCGACTTGCTCAACCGTGTGCGCGAAGCCTTCCCCGAACCGGTGGACATCGAGCAAATGCTGCCGGACCTGATTGCTGCCTGCGCCGAATACCGCAGCAAAGGCGTGTTCAATTGCCTGCTCAGCGATGGCGACTGGCTGTTCTGCTACTGCTCGACCAAGTTGGCGCAGATCACGCGCCGTGCCCCGTTTGGCCCGGCGCGCTTGAAAGATGTCGACGTGATCGTCGATTTTCAAGCCGAAACCACCCCCAATGACGTCGTGACAGTGATCGCCACCGAGCCGTTGACCGACAACGAAAACTGGACCCGCTATGAACCGGGCCAATGGAGCCTGTGGCGACGCGGTGAATGCGTCAGCCAGGGCATTACCGAGTAAGGATATCGACCATGCTGCTCAGCTATCTGCGGTTGGTGCTGTTTGCCATTGGCCTGTTGGTCGGCGTGCAAGTGCCGGGGTTTATCAATGACTACGCCAAGCGCGTCGAAGCCCACCTGATCGAGGCCCAGACCGGCCTGCGCGGGTTTGAATCCACCGCGCAGCAGTTTTTCAAGGGTGACTTGCAGGCCCTGGTGGCGCACTACCGCGCCAGCGATGATCCGGTGTTCCAGAGCGACGCCAACAGCCTGGGCGCCATGCTCGATCGTCAGGTGGCGTTGGATAAACAATTCCAGGCCATGCAAGGCCCGTGGTACATCCGCGCGCTGCAGGTGGCGGTGGCGGCCGACCCGGACATTCGCCTGGAAACCTGGAACGGCTACAGCTACCAGATCCTGCTGACGCCAGAGGCGATGGGCTGGGGGCTGGGCGGGGCGATGCTGTTGTCGTTCGGCCTGGAATGCCTGTTCCGTTTGATCGACTGGATCGTGTTGGGCGGCAAACGCATGCGCCAGAGCCGGCCGATTGAAGAGCGTGACCTCAAGGGCCTCTAAAGACCCAACTCGGTCAAACCGTGGGAGGGGGCTTGCTCCCACAGTTTTAATCGTGTTTCTTCAGTCAAATCGGTGTGCTCAGCACCATCCGCTCTTCGCCGACTTCCTCGGCATACCGCGCCACCACCTTCTGACACAACCCCACGATCTCCTCCACCAGCTCCACGCCCACGCGCCACGACACCACCACCTGCAAGTTCGGCAAACGCTGCGCCATCGGCAACATCAGCAATTCCCCGCGCGCCAGTTCTTCACTGACCAGCACTGGCGGCAATGCGCCAATCCCAAACCCGTCGCGCAGCAAGCGGGTAATCGCCGACACTGAATTCACACAGTTCATGCGTGGCGCGGCCACGCCGTTGGCCTGCATCAGGCTCAGCACATCCTGATGCGGGTGGGAGTTTTTCGAGTAAGTGATGATGCGTTCCTGGGCCAGTTCGGCGAGGGAGGCATAGTCGCGGTTATAGATCGACTGGCTGGCGACGATCCAGGCCATGGGGTGGCTGCACAACTCCAGGCTGCGCACGGTTTCCAGGCGCAGCAGATCGGTTTGCAGAATCAGATCGAGGAAGCCTTTTTGCAGCTGATCGCTGAGGTTGAGCGCGGTATCGGCGACCAATTCGATTTCCACCAGGGGAAACTGGTCCATCAATTCGGCGACCAGCGGGCTGAGCCACGTGTGGATCACCGTGTCCATCGCGCCGATGCGAATGCGCCCGACCTTGCTGCTGGTGGTCTCCAGGGACTGTTTCAACCCCTGCATGGTCACCATCATCTGCTCGGCGTAGTCGAGCACCTTCACCCCGTCCGGGGTCAGGCTCACGCCGCGTGAATCACGCAGAAACAGCTTCACCCCCAGTTCGCTTTCCAGCACGGCAATGCGGCTGGAAATCGACGCCTGGGTGGTGAACAGCTTATCGGCGGTCAGGCGAAAGCTCTTGAGCCTGGCTACCCAGACGAAGGTTTCGAGAAACTTCAAATTCATGGGATCAACTTTTCTTATGCATGGATCGGTTTTTATTAGTTGGACGCGTCGCGGGCAAGCGCCAAAAATCGAGCCATTCCACGATAAGCGTCGTTGGGTGTCAGGACAACAGCGTTGCGGGATCTTGGTAAAAGATCCCACACTACAAAAAAACAAAGCCTACAGGAGCGACCAGCGTGAGCCGCCTTTTACTCAATTGCGACATCGGCGAAAGCTTTGGCAACTGGACCATGGGTCTGGATGCCGAGGTCATGCCGTTCATCGATTGTGCCAACGTGGCGTGCGGCTTCCATGCCGGCGACCCGAGCATCATGCGCAAGACCGTCAGCCTGGCGCTCAAGCATGGCGTGCAAGTCGGTGCACACCCGGCCTATCAAGACCTGCAAGGCTTTGGCCGTCGCTCCATGCAGTACACGCCCCAGGAAATCCAGGACCTGTTGCATTATCAGATCGGCGCGCTCGACGGCATCTGCCGGGCGCAGGGGGGGCGGGTCAGTTACGTCAAGCCTCACGGCGCGATGTACAACGACATGATGGCCAACCCCGCGCAGTTGCGCGCGGTGATCCAGGCCATGGCCGCCTATGGCGAGTTGCCGCTGATGCTGCTGGCCACCCGTGACAACAGCGCGGTCCAGGCCCTGGGCGACGAATACGGCGTGACCCTGTGGTTCGAAGCCTTTGCTGATCGTGCCTACGACAACCACGGCCACCTGGTGTCCCGCCAGTTACCGGGTGCGGTGCACCATGACGTCGAGACCATCGTGCAACAGGCCCTGACCATTTCCCGTGGCCAACCGCTGACCGCCAGCGACGGCAGCCCTCTGGTCCTGCAGGCCGATACCCTGTGCGTACACGGCGACAACGCCAGTTCGATCGCGGCGGTGCAGCGTATCCGCGAGGCGTTGAAGCCAGCATGAAGCCACGCATTGAAGTGGTCGCCATCGACTGCCTGATGGTGCGTCTGTTTGACGTGATCGCCGAAGCCAACATGCCGTGGATGCTCGCCGCCACCCAGCGTCTGCGCAATGAGTTCGGTGCGGCGTTGGTGGATCTGGTGCCGTCCTACACCACCTTGATGGTGCATTACGACCTCACCGCGTTGAACCCGGCCCAGGCACACGAACTGATCGACCAGGCGCTCACCGACCTGCAACCCCTGGCCCAGGGCAGCGGCCAGTGCCATGTGTTGCCGGTATGGTACGACCTGAGCGTCGGCCCCGAGTTGACGTTGCTCAGCCAGCGCAGCGGACTGACGGTAGACGACGTGATCCGCCGCCACAGCGCCCATGAATACCAAGTGTTCGCCCTTGGTTTCGCCCCCGGTTTTGCCTTTATGGGGCTGGTGGACGAACGCCTTGCCACTCCACGCCTGAACACCCCGCGCAAGCGCGTGGCGGCCGGCAGTGTCGGCATTGCCGAACGGCAAACCGCAGCTTACCCGGTGGTTTCCCCCGGTGGCTGGAACCTGATCGGCCGCACCCCGTCCAAGCTGTTTGACCGCGAGCGTGACGGTTACAGCCTGATGCGGCCCGGCGACACGGTACGTTTTGAATCGGTCGATCACGCCGAGTTCATCCACTTGGGTGGCGACGACACGCCGTTGGAGACGCAGGCATGAGCCGCTTGATCATTGAGGCCAGCACGCCGCTGTGCCTGTTACAGGACGCCGGTCGCTTTGGCGTGCGCCACCTGGGTGTGACCCAGGGCGGCGCGCTGGATTGGGTATCGATGTCCTGGGCCAACTGGCTGCTGGGTAATGCGCTGGATGCGCCAGTGGTGGAAGTCACCCTGGGTGGGTTTACCGTACAGGCTGAGGATTATTGCCTGCTGGCCTTGGCCGGTGCGGACCTGGGCGCGTACGTCGACGAGCGCGCCATTAGCCCCGGACGCAGTTTTATCCTGCAAAAGGGCCAGCGCCTGCGCTTTACCCAGCCGTTCAGCGGTGCGCGGGCTTACCTCGCGGCGCCGGGTGGGTTTGAGGCGCCGCAGGTGCTGGGCAGTTGCGCCACTGTCGTGCGTGAGGCCCTGGGCGGGGTGGACGGTTTCGGCAAGGCGTTGGCCGAAGGCGGGCGCCTGGCGTATTCAGGCACGGGCGGGGCGATGAACGTTCTGAGCGAGCCCGCCTTGCCCGCTAAAGCGCCGCTGGAGGTGATTGTCGGCGCGCAAATTGGCCAGTTCAGCGGCCAGAGCCTGTTCGATGCGTTCAACACCGACTGGGCCCTGGACAGCCGCGCCGACCGCATGGGCATGCGCTTGCTGGGCACGCCGTTGCAGTATCAGGGGCCGTCGCTGATTTCCGAAGGGATTCCCCTGGGCGCCATCCAGGTACCGCCGGATGGGCAGCCGATTGTATTGCTCAATGATCGGCAGACCATTGGCGGGTATCCGCGATTGGGCGCGCTGACGCCTCTATCGCTGGCGCGACTGGCGCAGTGTTTGCCGGGGGAAAAGGTGAGGTTGGTGCCGGTGGTGCAGGAGACGGCGCATCGGCGGCACATCGAATATTTGCGCCGATTTAAATAGCGCCGCAAATTAAGATGTGGATTGGATGTGGATTGGATCGCAGATCAGGGTCACTTGGAAAGAAACCGCATCCCTTCCTCAAGCCCGCGCAGCGTCAGCGGATACATCTGATCCTCCACCAACTCCCGCACAATCCCCGTCGACGCCGTAAAGTCCCAGGTGTCCTTCGGATACGGATTAATCCAGATCAGCTTCTTGTACTTGGCCATGAAGCGCTGCATCCACACATACCCCGGCTCCTCGTTCCAGTGCTCGACGCTGCCGCCGGCCTGGGTGATCTCGTACGGCGCCATCGAGGCATCGCCGATAAAGATCACTTTGTAGTCGGCGCCGTACTTGTGCAGCAGGTCCTGGGTGGAGGTGCGTTCCGAGGTGCGGCGCTGGTTGTTCTTCCATACCGATTCGTACACGAAGTTATGGAAGTAGAAATACTCCAGGTGCTTGAACTCGGTCTTGCACGCCGAGAACAGCTCTTCGCAGATCTTCACATGGGCATCCATCGAACCGCCGATGTCGAACAGCAGCAACAGCTTGATGGTGTTGCGTCGCTCGGGGCGCATCTGGATGTTCAGCAGCCCGGCATCGCGGGCGGTGTGGTCGATGGTGCCATCGATGTCCAGCTCGTCGGCCGCGCCCTGGCGGGCGAATTTGCGCAGGCGGCGCAGGGCGATCTTGATGTTGCGCGTGCCCAGTTCCACCTGGTCGTCGAGGTTCTTGTACTCGCGCTGGTCCCAGACTTTCACCGCCTTGCCCTGGCGCTTGCCCGCATCACCCACGCGAATGCCTTCCGGGTTGTAACCGCCGGAACCGAATGGGCTGGTGCCGCCGGTGCCGATCCATTTGTTGCCGCCGGCGTGACGTTCTTTCTGTTCTTCCAGGCGTTTCTTGAACTCCTCGATCAGCTTGTCCAGGCCGCCGAGGGACTGAATCTGTGCGCGCTCCTCATCGCTGAGTGAGCGTTCGAATTCCTTGCGAAGCCAGTCTTCGGGAATCAGCGCCTGCAAGTGGTCGTCGAGCTTTTCCAGGCCGTTGAAATAGGCACTGAAGGCGCGGTCGAACTTGTCGAAATGCCGCTCGTCCTTGACCAGGATCGCCCGGGCCAAGTAGTAGAACTCGTCCATGTCGGCGAAGGTCACGCGCTGCTTGAGCGCGTTGATCAGGTCGAGCAACTCGCGCACCGACACCGGCACCTTGGCGGCGCGCATCTCGTTGAACAGGTTGAGCAGCATCAGCGGTTACCGCGACGGCTCATGAACGCCAGACGCTCCAGCAATTGCACGTCCTGCTCGTTCTTCACCAGGGCACCGGCCAGGGGCGGGATGGCCTTGGTCGGGTCGCGCTCGCGCAGTACCGCTTCGCCGATGTTGTCGGCCATCAGCAGCTTGAGCCAGTCGACCAGTTCGGAGGTGGACGGCTTTTTCTTCAGGCCCGGTACCTTGCGCACGTCGAAGAACACGTCCAGCGCTTCGCTGACCAGGTCTTTCTTGATGTCGGGGTAGTGCACATCGACGATCTTCTGCAACGTGGCGCGGTCGGGGAAGGCGATGTAGTGGAAGAAACAGCGGCGCAGGAACGCGTCCGGCAGCTCTTTTTCGTTATTGGAGGTAATGATGATGATCGGGCGTTTTTTGGCCTTGATGGTCTCGTCGATCTCGTAGACGTAGAACTCCATCTTGTCGAGTTCCTGCAGCAGGTCGTTGGGGAACTCGATATCGGCCTTGTCGATTTCGTCGATCAACAGGATCACCCGCTCTTCGGACTCGAACGCCTCCCAGAGCTTGCCCTTCTTCAGGTAATTGCGCACGTCGTGCACCTTGTCCACGCCCAGTTGCGAGTCGCGCAGGCGGCTGACCGCGTCGTACTCGTACAGGCCCTGATGCGCCTTGGTGGTGGACTTGATGTGCCAGGTGATCAACTTGGCGCCGAACGACGCGGCCAGTTGCTCGGCGAGCATGGTCTTGCCGGTGCCCGGTTCGCCCTTGACCAGCAACGGCCGCTCCAGGGTAATGGCGGCGTTGACGGCCAGTTTCAGGTCATCGGTAGCCACATAGGCCTGGGTGCCTTCGAACTTCATCGGTGTTTCCTCGCATTCATCAATGCCCGGACTATACCGCGCAGCCCCGGCGACTGTGAACGCAGACGGGTTATTCAGTCTCTGAATGGCCAGTCACCCTGGCCTCAGTCCGCTGACGGCTTGGGCTGTTCATACCGTGCGTTGAAGGCCTGGATAAAACCGTTGCGCAAGATCGCTAAAAACGCAGAGAACGCGCTGACATCTTGCTGATGCACACTGCCACTGAGTTCGACGCGGGTGGCAAACTGGTTTTTGCCCTGGTTTTTCAACACGGTCTCGCCGGCGCCCACCACGGCCTCCCAGATCGAGCGGAAGATGTTCTTGTCCTTGTTTTCCACGTCCTGCTGCCAGTCGAAAACTTCGACATCGCGCAGCAAGGGCTTGATATAACCGCGCAGTTGGCCTTTTTCGGCCTGGGCTTCGATCACGACATCGCCGGTACCGGCCTTGAAATCGAACTTGCCGTAGGCCGAGGCGAAGTCGTTCATGCGCTTGAGCTGCAGGTCGCGGGCGCGGAAGCGGAACTCGAACTCTTCGAAATCGCTCAGCGGGTCAAAGGTGGCACTGGCTTCCAGCGGCGCCTGGCCTTGCAGCAGGGCCTTGCCGTCGAAGCGGGCATCGCGCTTGCCTTTGACGTCGACCACGTTGGTCAGGTTGTAGAAACTGGCGTTGACCGACGTGGCGTTGATGTTCACCGCAGGTTTGGAGGTGAAGTTATGGAAGGCAATCTTGCCGTCTTCTATGCGTATTTCGTTGAGGGTGATGGGCAACAGTTTGCTCAACTGCTCTTGCCAATCCGTGCCTTTACCGGTCTGGGATGCTTGCTTGTTCGCACCGCCGTCGACGAAGTTGACTTCAGGCCTGACGAACTGCCCCTCGGCGACTACGGCATGGTCGTACCACAACGAGTGCCAGCTGACGGCGAATTCGATGAGCGGAGCGTTGACGAACGGTACGGGCACCTTGCCGTCCACCTTGACGATTTTGAGGCCGTTGATGCGATAGGCGCCACGCCACAAAGCCAGGTCCACATCGGCGATTTCGCCACGGTAGTCGCCCATGTCCGCGAGCTTTTCATTCAAATAGTTGCGTACCAGATAGGGCAACGCGATGTTCAAGGCAACCAGCAGCACCACCAGCCCGGCGACGGTCCATAGCGGCCAACTGTAGCGACGTTTCATGGGGCAGTTCTCCTTGCGTGTAGCAAATTGACTGCCGAGACGCGCTCAACGTTCCTCCGACTGGACGCTTCGCAACACGAGGCATACCCTTGTTGCCTTCCTGAAATTGCCCAATAGGACCCGTCATGAGCCGAATTTTTGCAGACAACGCGCATTCGATCGGTAACACGCCCCTGGTTCAGATCAACCGCATCGCCCCGCGTGGCGTGACCATCCTGGCCAAGATCGAAGGGCGTAACCCTGGGTATTCGGTGAAGTGCCGCATTGGCGCCAACATGATCTGGGACGCCGAAAGCAGCGGCAAACTCAAGCCGGGCATGACCATCGTCGAGCCGACGTCGGGCAACACCGGCATCGGCCTGGCGTTTGTCGCCGCCGCACGCGGCTACAAGCTGCTGCTGACCATGCCGGCGTCCATGAGCCTGGAGCGGCGCAAGGTGCTCAAGGCCCTGGGGGCCGAGTTGGTGCTGACCGAGCCGGCCAAGGGCATGAAAGGCGCCATCGAAAAAGCCGGCGAGATCGTCACCAGCGACCCGGCCACCTACTTTATGCCGGCCCAGTTCGAAAACCCGGCCAACCCGGCGATCCACGAGAAAACCACCGGCCCGGAAATCTGGAATGACACCGACGGTGCGGTAGACGTGCTGGTGGCGGGCGTGGGTACCGGCGGCACCATCACCGGCGTATCGCGCTATATCAAGAACACCGCGGGCAAGCCGATTCTGTCGGTGGCGGTTGAGCCGGCCGTGTCGCCGGTGATCACCCAGGCGCTCGCCGGGCAAGAGATCAAGCCCAGCCCGCACAAAATCCAGGGGATCGGCGCCGGCTTTGTGCCGAAAAATCTCGATCTGTCGATGGTTGACCGCGTGGAGCTGGTGACCGACGACGAATCCAAGGCCATGGCCCTGCGCCTGATGCAGGAAGAGGGGATTTTGTGCGGCATCTCCTGCGGTGCCGCCATGGCCGTGGCCGTGCGTTTGGCCGAAAAACCGGAGATGCAGGGCAAAACCATCGTCGTGGTGTTGCCGGACTCCGGTGAGCGCTACCTGTCGAGCATGCTGTTCAGCGATTTGTTTACCGAGCAGGAAAACCAGGCTTGATTTGGGTCAGCGCCGATAGTCTGGGCCTTCTGCATACTGGCCCAACTGTTTATCATGGCCGGCTGCTACGTCTGCTGTTGGCCAGGCGCTTATTTCCAGGAGTTGCTACATGACCTTTTCGTTGGCCGCCAAGTTGTCGGTGTTGCTGTTGTTTATCGGCAGCACGCTGTATGTACATCTGCGCGGCAAGGCCCGTTTGCCGATGTTGCGCCAGTTCGTCAACCATTCGGCGCTGTTCGCCCCGTATAACGCCTTGATGTACTTGTTTTCGGCGGTGCCCTCCAAACCTTACCTGGACCGCAGCAAGTTCCCGGAACTGGATGTGCTCAAGGACAACTGGGAAGTGATCCGCGAAGAGGCCATGCATCTGTTCGACGAGGGTTACATCCGCGCCGCCGAAAAGAACAACGACGCCGGTTTCGGTTCGTTCTTCAAGAAAGGCTGGAAGCGTTTCTACCTCAAGTGGTACGACAAACCGCTGCCATCGGCCGAGGCGCTGTGCCCGAAAACCGTGGCGCTGGTGAGCAGCATTCCCAACGTCAAGGGCGCCATGTTCGCGCTGTTGCCGGGCGGCAGCCACCTCAACCCGCACCGCGACCCGTTTGCCGGTTCCCTGCGTTATCACCTGGGGCTGTCCACGCCCAATTCCGATGACTGCCGCATCTTCGTCGATGGCCAGGTCTATGCCTGGCGTGACGGTGAAGACGTGATGTTCGACGAAACCTACGTGCACTGGGTGAAGAACGAAACCGAGCAGACCCGCGTGATCCTGTTCTGCGACATCGAACGCCCGCTGAGCAACCGCCTGATGACCCGCGTCAACCGTTGGGTCAGCAAGCAGCTGGGGCGCGCCACGGCGCCACAGAACCTGGATGACGAGCGCGTCGGCGGGATCAACCAGGCGTATGCCTGGAGCAAGACCTTCAGCGACAAGTTCAGCGGTGTGGTCAAGCAGTGGAAGCGCAAGCATCCCAAGGCCTACCGCATTGCCCGGCCGGTGTTGGCGGTGGCGGTGCTGGTGCTGCTGTGGAAGTGGTTGTTCGGCTGATCTGAAACATTAAACGCGGTCAAAATGTGGGAGGGTGCTTGCTCTCGATAGCGGTGGTTCAGTCACTGATGTATTGACTGACACACTGCTATCGGGAGCAAGCCCCTCCCACATTGGTTTACGTCGTTCTTCAAGAGGCAATCAACTGGCGCAGCACATAGTGCAAAATCCCGCCTGACTTGAAGTACTCCACTTCATTGAGCGTGTCGATCCGGCACAGCACCTCGACCTTCTCTTTACCGCCATCCTCCCGCGTAATCACCAGCGTCAGGTTCATGCGCGGCACGATGTCCACGTCCGTCAGGCCGAGGATGTCGAGCTTCTCCTTGCCGGTCAGCTTGAGTGTCTTGCGGTTCTGGTCCAGCTTGAACTGCAACGGCAGCACGCCCATGCCCACCAGGTTGGAGCGGTGGATGCGCTCGAAACTCTCGGCGATCACCGCCTTGACCCCCAGCAGGTTGGTGCCCTTGGCGGCCCAGTCGCGGCTCGAGCCGGTGCCGTATTCTTGCCCGGCGATCACCACCAGCGGCGTGCCCGAGGCCTGGTATTTCATCGAGGCGTCGTAGATCGGCATCTTCTCGCCGGTGGGGATATACAGCGTATTACCGCCTTCCTCGCCGCCGAGCATTTCGTTGCGGATACGGATATTGGCGAAAGTGCCGCGCATCATCACTTCATGGTTACCCCGGCGTGAGCCGTAGGAGTTGAAGTCACGCGGTTCCACGCCTTGCTCGCGCAGGTATTGGCCGGCGGGGCTGTCGACCTTGATGTTGCCGGCGGGGGAGATGTGGTCGGTGGTCACCGAATCCCCCAGCAGGGCCAGCACGTTGGCGCCTTTGACGTCTTCGATCACCGGCAGCGGGCCGGCAATGTTGTCGAAGAACGGCGGGTGCTGGATGTAGGTGGAGTCCGGCTGCCATACGTAAGTGGCGGCCTGCGGCACTTCAATGGCCTGCCACTGCGCGTCGCCGGCAAACACCTCGGCGTATTCCTTGTGGAACATGCCGGTGCTGACCTGCGCCACCGCGTCGGCGATCTCCTGGCTGCTCGGCCAGATGTCCTTGAGGTAGACCGGCTTGCCGTCCTTGTCGTTACCCAGCGGCTCGCTGCTGATATCGATGCGCACGGTGCCGGCCAGGGCATAAGCGACCACCAGCGGCGGCGAAGCCAGCCAGTTGGTTTTGACCAGTGGGTGCACGCGGCCTTCAAAGTTGCGGTTGCCGGACAGCACCGAGGCGACGGTGAGGTCGGCCTTCTGGATGGCTTTTTCAATCGGCTCGGGCAATGGGCCGGAGTTACCGATGCAGGTGGTGCAGCCATAACCCACCAGGTCGAAGCCGAGCGCGTCCAGGTATTGGGTGAGGCCGGCAGCCTTGTAGTAGTCGGTGACCACTTTGGAACCCGGCGCCAGGGAGCTTTTGACCCAGGGTTTGCGGGTCAGGCCTTTTTCCACGGCTTTTTTGGCGACCAACCCGGCGGCCATCATCACGCTGGGGTTGGAGGTATTGGTGCACGAAGTGATGGCGGCGATGACCACCGCGCCGTTTTTCAGGCGGTAGGTGTTGCCTTCGTATTCGTAATCGGCTTCGCCCACCAGGTCGGCATTGCCCACGGCCACACCGCCGCCGCCTTCGCTTTCCAGGCGGCCTTCTTCCTTGTTGGTGGGTTTGAATTGCAGGTCGAGGAAGTCGCTGAAGGCCTGGCCGACATTCGGCAGGGCCACGCGGTCCTGCGGGCGTTTCGGCCCGGCGAGGCTGGCTTCGACGCTGCCCATGTCCAGGGCCAGGCTGTCGGTGAACACGGGCTCCTGGCCGGCGTTGCGCCACAGGCCCTGGGCTTTGGTGTAGGCCTCCACCAGTTTGACGGTTTCGGCCGGGCGCCCGGACAGGCGCAGGTAGTCGAGGGTGACCTCATCCACTGGGAAAAAGCCGCAAGTGGCGCCGTATTCCGGGGCCATGTTGGCGATGGTCGCGCGATCCGCCAGGGGTAGATCGGCCAGGCCGTCGCCGTAGAACTCGACGAATTTACCCACCACGCCCTTTTTGCGCAGCATCTGGGTCACGGTCAGCACCAGGTCGGTGGCGGTGATGCCCTCTTTGAGTTTGCCGGTGAGCTTGAAGCCGATCACTTCCGGAATCAGCATCGACACCGGTTGGCCGAGCATCGCCGCTTCCGCTTCGATCCCGCCGACGCCCCAGCCGAGTACGCCGAGGCCGTTGATCATGGTGGTGTGCGAGTCGGTGCCTACCAGCGTGTCGGGGAAGGCGTAGGTGCGGCCGTCTTCGTCTTTGGTCCACACGGTGCGGCCCAGGTATTCGAGGTTGACCTGATGGCAGATGCCGGTGCCCGGCGGCACCACGCTGAAGTTGTCGAAGGCGCTCTGGCCCCAGCGCAGGAAGGCGTAGCGTTCGCCGTTGCGCTGCATTTCGATGTCGACGTTTTGTTCGAAGGCGTCGGCGTTGCCGAACTTGTCGACCATCACCGAGTGGTCGATCACCAGGTCCACCGGTGACAGCGGGTTGATGCGCTGCGGGTCGCCTCCGGCCTTGGCCACGGCGGCGCGCATGGCGGCCAGGTCGACCACGGCGGGCACCCCGGTGAAGTCTTGCATCAGCACACGGGCGGGGCGGTATTGGATCTCGCGGTCGGACTGGCGCTCTTTGAGCCAGGCGGCAATGGCCTTGAGGTCGGCACCGGTGACGGTCTTGTTGTCTTCCCAGCGCAGCAGGTTTTCCAGCAGCACCTTGAGCGACATCGGCAACTTGCCCAGGTCGCCCAGGCTCTTGGCGGCTTCGGGCAAGCTGAAGTAGTGATAGGTTTTGCTGTCTATTTTCAGGGTCTTGAGGGTACTCAGGCTATCAAGCGATGACATGACACGACTCCTTTTGGTCCGCACGGCTACGGACCTGACGGGACGAACAGAGCTATCAACTTAGCGCTGTTTTCATTAGCAGGCTAATAACTGGACTCTATGGTTAAGTCCAAGGTTCCGAACTCGGCTATCATGCGCGCGTTTTCATGACAGGCATTGCGATAGCGCAATGCCGGTTGATTCACCAGGAGATGCAATGAACACCCTTTTTATGCACTGCCGTCCGGGCTTTGAAGGCGAAGTCTGTTCCGAGATCGCGGAACACGCCGCGCGCCTGAACGTTTCCGGCTACGCCAAGGCCAAGACCGGCAGCGCCTGCGCCGAATTTGTCTGCACCGAAGAAGACGGCGCCCAGCGCCTGATGCACGGCCAGCGCTTTGCCGAGCTGATTTTCCCCCGGCAGTGGGCGCGTGGGGTGTTCATCGACCTGCCGGAAACCGACCGCATCAGCGTGATCCTCACCCACCTGCGCGCGTTTCCTGTGTGTGGCAGCCTGTGGCTGGAGATGGTCGACACCAACGACGGCAAGGAACTGTCGAATTTCTGCAAAAAGTTCGAAGTGCACCTGCGCAAAGCGTTGTTGAATGCCGGCAAGCTGGTGGACGACCCGAGCAAGCCGCGCCTGCTGCTGACATTCAAGAGTGGCCGCGAAGTGTTCATGGGCCTGGCCGAGTCGAATAACTCGGCGATGTGGCCCATGGGCATCCCGCGCCTGAAGTTTCCACGGGACGCGCCAAGCCGTTCGACCCTGAAGCTGGAAGAGGCCTGGCACCACTTTATCCCTCGCGACCAGTGGGACGAACGTCTGCATGGCGACATGACCGGCGTCGACCTCGGTGCCGCGCCGGGCGGCTGGACCTGGCAACTGGTCAACCGTGGCATGCTGGTGACTGCTATCGACAACGGTCCCATGGCCGAAAGCCTGATGGACACCGGCCTGGTGCAACACCTGATGGCCGACGGCTTCACCTTCGTGCCCAAGCAGCCGGTGGACTGGATGGTGTGCGACATCGTCGAGAAACCCGCGCGCAACGCGGCATTGCTGGAAACCTGGATCGGCGAGGGGTATTGCCGTGAGGCGGTGGTGAACCTGAAGTTGCCGATGAAGCAGCGCTATGCCGAGGTCAAGCGCCTGCTGGAACGCATCGAAGACGGCTTCAAGGCGCGCGGCATTCGCGTGGAAATCGGCTGCAAGCAGCTGTATCACGACCGTGAGGAAGTGACGTGCCACCTGCGTCGGCTGGTGGATGTGAAGAAAACCAAGGCCCGCTGAACTGAGCGCCGGTTTCAGGAGTAGACAATGAGCGATATTTTCGACACCGCCGTTGATGGCACCCTCGACGCAACGGGCCTCAATTGCCCTGAGCCGGTGATGATGCTGCACCAACACATCCGCGACCTGGCGCCCGGCGGCCTGCTCAAGGTGATCGCGACCGACCCGTCGACCCGCCGCGATATCCCCAAGTTCTGCGTGTTCCTTGATCACGAACTGGTGGATCAGCAGGAACAGGCCGGTACCTACCTGTACTGGATCCGCAAGAAGGCCGATTAAGCCCGCGCCTTGTCGGCCCGGATGCGCCGGCGTGCACTGCGCGCCAGGCGCACCAGCAACATCCCCGCCGCACAGCTCAACCCCACGATCAGCCCTTGCCACAAGCCGCTTGGGCCGCTGGGTTCGCCCAGCCAGTGGGTCAACCCCAGGGCGTAACCCACCGGCAGCCCCACGCCCCAATAGGCAAACAGGGTCAGCACCATGGTGACGCGGGTGTCCTGGTAGCCACGCAGGGCGCCGGCGGCGGTGACCTGGATCGAGTCGCTGAACTGGAACAGCGCGGAAAACACGATCAGCGTCGACGCCAGGTGGATCACTATCGGGTCCGGCGTGTAGATCGCTGCGATCTGCTCGCGAAACACCAGCATCAGGCTGCACGACAGGCAGGCATACGCCAGCGCGGTGCCCATGCCGACCCCGGCGGCGAAGCGGGCTTCCCGCGCCTCGCCACGCCCCAGGGCCTGGCCGACCCGCACGGTCACGGCCATGCTCAGGGAGTAGGGGATCATGAACACCAGCGAGCTGACGTTCAGCGCGATCTGATGCCCCGACACCACCGTGGCGCCCAGGCTGCCGAGCAGCAGGGCGATCACCGCGAAGATGCTCGATTCGGCAAAGATCGCCACGCCAATCGGCAGGCCAATCCCCAGCACGCGTTTGATCACCGCCCATTGCGGCCAGTCGAAGCGTTTGAACAATTCGCTGCTCTGGTAGGCGGCTCCCCAGCGCGTCCAGGCGGCCAGGCCGAGCATCATCACCCACATGGCAATGGCCGTGGCCCAGCCGCAGCCCACGCCGCCCATGGCCGGCACGCCAAAGTGGCCGTAGATGAAGATGTAGTTCAGCGGAATATTCAGCGCCAGGCCGACCAGGCCCAGGACCATGCTGGGCCGGGTGCGGCCCAGGCCATCGCTGAAGCAGCGCAGCACGTAATACAGCGCAACCGCCGGCATACCGGCGGCGATGCCATGCAGGTAGCCCATGGACGGGGCGATCAGGTCAGGCTCGACCTTCATCGCCTGCAGGATCGGCTGGGCGCACAGCAACAGCAGGGCTGCGATGATCCCCACCACGACGGCCAGCCACAATGACTGACGCACCAACGGCCCGATCTCGCTGAACTGGCCCGCGCCGTAGCGCTGGGCGACTTTCGGCGTGGTGGCCAGCAGGGTACCGGTCATCAGCAGGTACACCGGGATCCAGATCGAGTTGCCCAGGCCCACCGCCGCCAAGTCCTGGGGGCTGACCCGCCCGGCCATCACCGCGTCGACGAAACTCATGGCGGTGGTGGCCAGTTGGCCGATCATGATCGGCAGCGCGAGCGTCATCAGGCCGCGCACTTCCTGGCGGATGCGGGCGGGGCGGGTGAGGGGGGCGGTGGCAGTGTTCACGTACGGGTGTCCAATAGGGGCGCGCAAGGACGGCGGATTCTACGCCTTGACGCATCAGTCAGGAAAAAACCTGTGTTAGCGATTTGTAAGCGCTCCCAAGATCACCGCCCCTCCCACAGGGTCCTCCTGTGTTACTTGGATCGCATCCCTGTACACTGCCGATCCGCCAAAGGAGCCTGCCATGCTGATTGTTGCCGACGAAAATATCCCGCTGCTCGATGCATTTTTCCAAGGATTTGGCGAGATTCGCCGGGTGCCCGGTCGTTCCATCGACCGCGCCACGGTCGAGCAGGCCGACGTGCTGCTGGTGCGCTCGGTGACCAACGTCAATCGTGCGTTGCTGGAGGGCACGAAGGTGCGGTTTGTCGGCACCTGCACCATCGGCACCGATCACCTGGACCTCGGCTACTTCAAGCAGGCCGGTATCCAGTGGTCCAGCGCCCCCGGCTGCAATGCCCGTGGCGTGGTGGACTATGTGCTGGGCAGCCTGCAGACCCTGGCCGAGATCGAAGGCGTCGACCTCACCACACGCACCTATGGCATCGTCGGTGCCGGTGAAGTGGGCGGGCGGCTGGTCAAGGTGCTCAAAGGGCTGGGCTGGAATGTGCTGGTGTGCGACCCGCCGCGGCAGATCGCCGAAGACGGCGATTACGTAAGCCTGGCGCAGATCGTCGAGCAGTGCGATGTGATCAGCCTGCACACCCCGCTGGTCAAGTCCGGCAACGGTTCCACCTGGCATTTGCTCGATCGCCAGCGCCTCGAACAGCTTAAGCCGGGCACCTGGCTGATCAACGCCAGCCGTGGCCCGGTGGTGGACAACGCCGCCTTGCGCGAGGTGCTGCTGGAACGCGAAGACCTGCAAGCGGTGTTGGATGTATGGGAAGGCGAGCCCGAGGTGGATGTCGACCTGGCCGACCTGTGCGTGCTGGCCACGCCGCATATCGCCGGCTACAGCCTTGAAGGTCGCCAGCGCGGCACGGCGCAGATTTACCAGGCGTTCTGTGCGCAACTGGGCGAAGTGCCGCGGATTCAATTGAGTGACCTGCTGCCGCCCCTGTGGTTGGCCGAGGTGCACTTGAACGCCGCAAGCGATCCGGCGTGGGCGCTGGCGACCTTGTGCCGCAGCGTGTACGACCCACGTCGCGACGATGCGGATTTTCGTCGCAGCCTTGTAGGATCGGTAGAGGAGCAGCGTACGGCGTTCGACCTGCTGCGCAAGCACTATCCCGCACGCCGTGAGATCGAGGGGTTGAAGGTGCGGATCAACGGCGAATCCGTCGCGCTTTCGCAGATCGTCTCGGCCCTCGGTGCCGAAGCGATTTAACCTCCCATAAAAAACCCGGCCATGGAGGCCGGGTCTGAAAGAGCGTGGGCGCTTCAGCCTTGCTGGGCAGGTTTGACCAGGCGCTGTTCCAGTTCGCTGCAGGCTTGCTGGATCATTTCTTCGGTAATCTGCACTTCACGGCCCTTGGCGTCGATATACGAGCAAGGCAGCTGCTGCGGCTGGCGGATTACTTCAATCTTGGCATCGCTGCTGTTTTGCAAGGTCATGGCCTGTCTCCTCATCAGGTTGTGTACCTACTCTAAAACCCCCGCGTGACCGCGCTGTTACAACTCCCTGCCGGTCACGGGTTCGAACACCCAGTCCACCAGAAACGGCGGTGGATTTCCAGCCGGGCGTTAGACCGATAGCCTCTAGAGGCATGCATCGGCGGGCATAATTAACCTGACTCATTGCTATTTGCCCAAGTTCCCCCAATGTTGAGGATAGATTCTTCATTGGTGATCCCGCTATGCTCTCAGTCCGTCAACGCCGCGCGATTCGCCTGGCCAGCCGTTTTATCGCGCCTTACCGCTGGCAGGCGCTGGGCGCTTTGTTGGCACTGATCGTCACGGCGGGCATTACCTTGTCCATGGGGCAGGGCATTCGCCTGCTGGTCGACCAGGGCTTCATGACCCAGTCACCGCATCTGCTCAACCAGTCCATCGGCCTGTTCATGGTGCTGGTATTGGGCCTGGCGGTGGGCACCTTTGCGCGCTTTTACCTGGTGTCGTGGATCGGCGAGCGGGTGGTCGCGGATATTCGTCGCCAGGTGTTCGACCACCTGATCTACCTGCACCCCGGTTTCTACGAAAACAACCGCAGCTCGGAAATCCAGTCGCGGCTGACCACCGACACCACCTTGCTGCAATCGGTGATCGGCTCGTCGCTGTCGCTGTTCCTGCGCAATGCCTTGATGGTGATCGGCGGCATCGTGCTGTTGTTTGTGACCAACCCCAAGCTCACCAGCATCGTGGTGGTGGCGCTGCCGCTGGTGCTGGCGCCGATCCTGATCTTCGGCCGCCGCGTGCGCAGCCTGTCGCGGTTGAGCCAGGACCGTATTGCCGATGTCGGCAGCTACGTGTCCGAGACTCTCGGCCAGATCAAGACCGTGCAGGCGTACAACCACCAGCGGCAGGACGAACAACGCTTTGCGGTGACCGTGGAGGAAGCCTTCGTCACCGCGCGCAAACGCATTGCCCAGCGCGCCTGGCTGATTACCCTGGTGATCATGCTGGTGCTCGGCGCCGTGGGTGTGATGTTGTGGGTGGGCGGCATGGATGTGATCAGTGGGCGCATTTCCGGCGGCGAGCTGGCGGCGTTTGTGTTCTACAGCCTGATCGTCGGCAGCGCCGTCGGTACGTTGAGTGAAGTGCTGGGCGAATTGCAGCGCGCTGCCGGCGCAGCCGAGCGCATCGGTGAGTTGTTGCAGTCCACCAACGAAATCCAGGCGCCCGCCACCGATGCCGTGAAATTGCCGGAGCGGGTCAGTGGGCGCATGGAACTGCAGGACCTGCGTTTTTCCTACCCTTCAAGGCCTGACAGTTACGCCATCGACGGCCTGAGCCTGAGCATTAACCCCGGTGAAACCCTGGCTCTGGTTGGCCCTTCCGGCGCCGGCAAATCGACGATCTTCGACCTGCTGTTGCGCTTCTACGACCCCCAGCACGGGCGCATCCTGCTCGAAGGGCAGGCGCTGACCGAACTCGACCCCATGGACCTGCGCCGTCACTTCGCCCTGGTATCGCAGAGCCCGGCGTTGTTTTTCGGCAGCGTCGAAGAAAACATCCGCTACGGCAACCCGAACGCCACCCGCGAGCAGGTCGAAGCCGCCGCGCGCATTGCCCACGCCCACGACTTCATCCTGCAAATGCCCAACGGCTATCAGACGCATCTGGGCGATGGCGGCATGGGCCTCTCGGGCGGCCAACGCCAACGCCTGGCCATCGCCCGCGCGTTGCTGGTAGATGCTCCGATCCTATTGCTGGACGAAGCCACCAGCGCCCTCGATGCCCAAAGCGAGCACCTGATCCAGCAAGCGTTGCCGCAGTTGATGCAGGGGCGTACCACGCTGGTGATTGCACATCGATTGGCCACCGTGAAGAACGCTGATCGGATTGCGGTGATGGACCAGGGCAAGCTGGTGGCGGTGGGCACGCATCAGCAGTTGATTGCGAGTAATCCGCTGTATGCACGGTTGGCGGCGTTGCAGTTCAGTGATGGGGCTGAGGCGGAATGAAGCTGCGGTTAGCCTGTTCCTAAGGCATCATGTGACCTTTCGTTATTGAACTGGATGAGGACATGAGCCGTTATCAACCTCCGTTGACACTGACTACAAAGATGCTGGCTCTGGTCGCCGACATCAGTGAGCAGATCGGTCAACTTTCAGTCGGTGATGATAATCGTCAGACGCCTCAGTTAAGGCGTGGCAATCGAATCCGCACTATCCAGGCCTCGCTGGCTATCGAGAACAATACCCTTAGCGTCGAGCAAGTGACTGCTGTTCTAGAGGGTAAGCGGGTGTTGGGCTTGCCTCGGGAAATCCAGGAAGTGCGTAATGCATTTTCTGCCTACGAGGCGATGCCGCAGTGGGCTGTGGGTGATCGTGCTGACCTGCTTAAGGCGCATGAACTGCTGATGTTTGGATTGATCGATGATGCCGGACGGTTTCGCCAGTCGGGCGTCGGCATTTATCGCGGCGAGCAGTTAGTTCATATGGCTCCGCCGGCAAGTCGCGTGACGCATCTGATAGATGACTTGCTGCAATGGCTATCTGTTTCTGATTGGCATCCGCTGATCGCGAGCTGCGTGTTCCACTACGAGTTTGAATTTATCCATCCATTTGCGGATGGCAATGGGCGGATGGGGCGTTTATGGCAAACCTTGATCCTTAGTCAGTGGCGGCCTGTATTGGCTTACTTGCCGGTGGAAGCGGTGATTCGGGAGCAGCAGGACGCCTACTATGGCGCGCTGTCGGCGGCCGATCAGCGAGCCGAGGCGACTCCCTTCGTTGAGTTCATGTTGCAGGCGCTGAGTCTGGCGTTGGCCGAAGCGGTGCAAAGCGAACGTCCGGCGGTTCCATAAAAATGCCCGCATCTCTCAATGCGGGCACTCCTCTTGAAGCTTCAAACTTGCCGCTTGAAGCTGCGCCTCTTACTGATCATCAAAATACCGCTCATGCCAATCCACCAACGGCTGTGGCGAATTGAGCTTTTGCCCGTAGATCACCGAATAAGACAGCACGTTCTGCACATACTGGCGGGTTTCGTCGAAGGGGATGCTTTCCACCCATACGTCGAAACTCAGGTGATCCGCCCCGCGCAGCCACTGGCGCACGCGGCCGGGGCCTGCGTTGTAGGCGGCGGAGGCGAGCACGCGGTTGCCGTTGAACTGGCTGTGCACCTGGCTCAAGTAGGCGGCGCCGAGCTGGATATTTTTGTCCGGGTCCAGCACCTGGGCCGGGGAGGCCAGCGGGATGCTGAACTTGCGTGCGGTGTCCCTGGCGGTGCCGGGCATCAGTTGCATCAGGCCGCTGGCGCCGACGCCGGAGCGGGCGTCGTCCATGAAGGCGCTTTCCTGGCGGGTGATGGCGAATACCCAGCTTGAATGCAGGCCGCGGACCTTGGCTTCGCGCACCAGGGTGTCGCGGTGGGCCATTGGGAAGCGGATGTCCAGGTCGTCCCAGTACTGCGCCTGGCTGATGGTGCGGATGGCCGGGAAGTACCACTTCATGTCGTAGGCCAGCTTGGCCTGGGCGACCATCTCGTCACGGTTGAAGTGACGGCTGACGTGATACCACTCGCGGCGGCCGTCCACCACCTGACCACGCGCATAAAATTCCAGGGCGCGACGCACGCCGGGGGTGTTACGGACCTTGTTGATCAGCGCCTGGCTCATCACCAGCGGCTTGTTGTTCAACTGATACGGCGCCTTGGAACGGTCGGCGGCAAGGAACCCGTAGAAGTCCCGCTCCCGCGACAGGTTCTTGTACAGCACCAGGGCTTGCGGGTTTTTCGGCTCGGCCAGTTCCAGGCTGCGGGCCTGCCAGTAGCGCCAGCGGTTGGTGGTGGCCAAGTCTTGTGGGAGTTTACGGGTCAACTGGTAGGCATCTTCCCAACGGGCCAGGCGCAACAGCAGGCGCAGGCGCCACTCGGAAACGGTGTTGTCGCGCAGTTCGGGGTCGTACTGGGTCATGACTTCAAGGGCGCGCGGGTCGAAGCGCTTGGCCAGGGTCAGGCCGATTTCGCGGGCGATCGACACTTTTTCGTCACGGGAGAAGTGCATGCTGCTGGCATAGCCGTCGAGCAGGGCCATGGCCTTGTCCGGGTCCTGGCGCGCCAGGCGACGCAGGCCCAGGCCCACGGCGTCCGACATGGCCTCGGTGGCCGGTCGGAAGCGTGACGGGTCGCTGAGCATATCGGGCTTTTGCGCCACGTCCACCATCAGGCGGCCTTGAGCGCCGAGGGTGGGCAGGGTTTTCACCAGGCTGTTGGCCAGCGCGTAGTTGCGTGCTTCGGCGGCGAGTTTGGCGCGGTCCCAGATCTTCTGTTCAGTGAGTTGGCCATCGGAGGCCCACTGGCCAAAGGTGACATCACACGCGGCGGGTTGGGATTTGCCGGTCATCCACAGCTTTTCGGCGGTCTTGTAGCCCTCGGCCTTCAGGTTGTGGGTGAGCTGATACTGGCCGTGCAGGCAATCCAGTTCGACGAAGTTGAGCTTGGAATCGTAGTACTTTTCAAAGGTCTGCCAGTCGCCACGTTCGGCCAGCCAGCGCAACCAGCGCAGTTTCATCCAGTTGGCCTGGGGCAGGTCGCCGTTTTTGGCGAGGAATTGTTCGATTTCCTCGTTGCTCGCGGTTTTCAGCCGCGCGGTCAGTTCGTCATAGGCCAGGTACGGCGTGAGCGGGTAGTCGGCCAGGGCCTGGCTGTATTGCATGTACGGGCCCGTATCGCCTTTGGCGAGGGCGCGTTTGGCTTCATCGTAATATTGACGTTGGGTGGTGAGGTCCACGGCCTGGGCGGATTGAACGGCGGTGGCGGAAAGAAGCAGACAAGATAAAAAGTTGAAAAGGCGACTGCGCATGAGACGTCCGTGCAGAGAAATCACGACTAGCACCGGCACCGCCGACACTGATTGCCCCTAGCTTAGCCTTTTGCCAGCGGCGGGCGAAAGCTTTGCCGGGCGGTTCGTTCAAGTTCGCCAGAAATGTCCTACAGAACGTATCAGCAGTGAAAATGCGGGCCGCATCCCACCCTCAACTCAGGTAGAATGCGCGCCCAGTTTTTGGAGAAGCGTATGACCCTGCTCAAATTCAGCGATGTGTCCCTTGCTTTCGGCGCTATGCCGTTGTTGGACAAGGTGTCCTGGCAGATCGCCCGTGGTGAGCGGGTGTGCATCATCGGCCGCAACGGCACCGGCAAGTCCAGCATGATGAAGCTGGTCAAAGGCGACCAGAAGCCCGATGAAGGCTCTGTCTGGCGCGCGCCAGGCCTGAAGATCGGCGAATTGCCGCAGGAATTGCCGGTGGCCGACGAACGGACAGTGTTCGACGTGGTTGCCGAGGGCCTGGACGGCGTTGGCGAACTGCTTGCGCAGTACCATCATCTGGCGCAGAACTGCGTCACCGAAGAGGACCTGGACAAACTGATGCACGTCCAGCAAGACCTTGAGGCCCGTGACGGCTGGCGTCTTCAGCAACTGGTCGACAGCACCCTGAGCCGCCTGCAACTGCCGGCCGACAAGACCCTCGCCCAGTTGTCCGGCGGCTGGCGTCGTCGCGTGCTGCTGGCCCAGGCCCTGGTGTCCGAGCCCGACCTGCTGCTGCTCGATGAGCCGACCAACCACCTGGACATTGGCGCGATTGCCTGGCTGGAAGAAGCGCTCAAGGATTTCCAGGGCGCCGTGCTGTTCATCACGCACGACCGTTCCTTCCTGCAAAACCTGGCCACGCGCATCCTGGAGCTGGACCGTGGCGGCCTGATCGACTGGAACGGCGACTACGCCAGCTTCCTGGTGCACAAGGAAGCCGCGTTGTCCGCGGAAGAAACCGCCAACGCGTTGTTCGACAAGAAACTGGCCCAGGAAGAAGTCTGGATCCGCCAGGGCATCAAGGCGCGCCGCACCCGTAACGAAGGCCGCGTGCGTGCGTTGAAAGCGTTGCGTGTCGAGCGCAGCGAACGCCGCGAGCGTACCGGCAAGGCCAATATCCAGCTGGATACCGCCGACAAATCGGGCAAGCAGGTGATGGTGCTGGAGAATGTCAGCTTCCATCATCCGGACGGCCCGTTCCTGATCAAGGACTTTTCCATGGTCCTGGCACGCGGCGACCGTATCGGTCTGCTGGGCGCCAACGGCACCGGCAAGACCACCTTGCTCAAGTTGATGCTCGGTGGTCTGCAACCGACCAGCGGCAGCGTGGAAGAGGGCACGCGTATCGATGTGGCCTACTTCGATCAGTTGCGCCATCAGTTGGACCTGGAAAAAACCGTGATCGACAACGTGGCCGAAGGCCGCGATTTTATCGACATCGACGGTCAGAGCCGCCATGTGTTGAGCTACCTGGGCGATTTCCTGTTCAGCCCGCAGCGTGCGCGTACGCCGGTCAAAGCCTTGTCCGGTGGTGAGCGTGCGCGTTTGCTGCTGGCCAAACTGTTCAGCAAACCGGCGAACCTGCTGGTGCTCGACGAACCGACCAACGACCTCGACGTGGAAACCCTTGAACTGCTGGAAGAGGTGCTGTTGACCTTCAACGGCACGGTACTGATGGTCAGCCACGACCGGGCATTCCTCGACAACGTGGTCACCAGCACCCTGGTCTTCGAAGGTGAAGGCAAGGTGCGCGAGTACGTCGGTGGTTATCAGGACTGGCTGCGCCAGGGTGGTTCACCGCGCCTGCTGGGTGTGACCGAGAGCAAGTCCGGCAAGGCCGACTTGAACTCGGCGGTGGTGGCACCTGCCGCTGCTGCCGCACCGGCACAGGAAGCCGCGCCCGCCGCCAAGAAGAAACTCAGTTACAAGCTGCAACGGGAACTGGAAGCCTTGCCGGGTGATATCGACGCCAAGGAACAGCAGATCGCCGCGGTAGAAGCAGAAATGGCCGACGCGGGTTTCTACCAGCGTCCTGCGGCGGAAACCGCCAAGGTCATCGCTTCGCTGGAGGCGTTGAACCAGGAGCTGGAAGTGCTGGTTGAGCGTTGGGCTGAGTTGGATGCCTGATTGATTCGCGGGCAATAAAAAAGCCCGGCGCTCTTCTATGAGCGCCGGGCTTTTTCATATGAAATGCGGTTTAAATGTGGGAGGGGCAAGCCCCCTCCCACATTTTGATCTTCAGTGGTCTTATGAACTCTTGACCAGCTTCACCGCCAGCACATCACATGGCGCGCCATGCAGCACATCATTGGCAGTAGAACCCAGCAACAACGCCAAACCGTGACGACCATGGCTACCCACCACGATCAAGTCGCAAGCCTTTTCCTTGGCCAAGTGGTGGATTTCCTGGCGCGGTTGGCCGTATGTCAGGTGGCAGTCTTCCTTTTTCAGATGCGGGTATTTGAGAATCAAACGGTCCAGGCGCTCCTTGGCCTGGTCAAATTGTTGTTGCTGCAACTGGGAAAGGTCCATCGGTACGTCACCGCCAAAGGCCATGGCCATGGGCTCGACGATATGCACCAGCGATAGTACGGCGCCATTGGCCAATGCAGATTCCTGCGCGCGCTTGATCACCGGATCGCACTCTTCGGTCAGGTCGACAGCGACCAGAATATGTTGGTAGGGCATGAGGCGTTCCTCCAAGGGACTGCAATAAGTTCAGTATGGCTGCTTTCAAGCGGATGGGGTTGCGTCAGGTCAAATCCGCTCATCTAGAAATTCGGGAGTACACATATGACGGTGTGGATAGTGGTGTCAATCCTTGCGGTGGTTTTAAGCCCCCTGGCCTGGCTGCGCCCGTCGCGTGGGCAGAGCGGGCGCATGGCCCTGCGCATGGAGGCGCGACGTATCGGCCTGGCCATGCAACTGGCGCCCCAGGAGTGGCCGCACTGGCTCAAGCAGGAGCCGCCAAGCCCCTGTGCGCAGTATTGCCGGCCACGGCGCGGCAGCACACCGTCGATCTGGAGTTATTGGCAGTTGGAGCCGGGTGTGTGGGTCAACCAGTGGCGCGAAGTGTGTGTGGATGAGAAGTTGTTGGCGCATTTTGCGACGTTGCCGGCCAACGTTTACAAGGTGGAAGCTGACACGCAAATGATCGCTTTGTATTGGGGCGAGAAGGGCGAGGCAAGTGATTTGCTGGCCATTGATGCCCTGCTCAAGGCCTTGGCTTGATTAAAAGCAGCAGGCAATAAAAAGCCCGACATCATCATCGGGCTGGAGTTGGCCAGGCAGGCCGGTAAATCAGTGTTTGTCGCGTCGGATGTTCATCCAGGCGCGTTACGGTTGTCGCTAGCCTAGCGGCATATCCGGTTCTGTACAGTCCTTTGCCAAATCTTTTCAATTATTGATTTCATGAATAATGCGATATTGACGCGGCGCGCGCCTGGGGGCAGGTTCTGAAAATGACTGGAAAGTCGCCTTTTTCCTGGCCTTTCGGGCGATTGACAATTGCCTGGAATTGGATGAAGGTGGCGTACCCAAATCAAACGGGCGTATGAATTGAGCGTTTGTCTGTCAGACCGTTCATACAGAACCCCGACTATCGCATTGGCGGGTGTGCCTGGCGGATTGGCGTGAGCATTGATGCAACTGTCAATGTCAAACCAGAGGCCAGCGTCCAGTGTGTACTGTTCAGCTTCCATATCGTGGAGATCAGTTGATGATTTACGAAGGTAAAGCCATCACGGTTAAGGCTCTTGAAAGTGGCATCGTCGAATTGAAATTCGACCTCAAGGGTGAGTCCGTCAACAAGTTCAACCGTCTAACCCTGAATGAACTGCGTCAGGCCGTAGACACCATCAAGGCTGATGCATCGATCAAAGGTGTGATCGTCTCCAGCGGCAAGGACGTATTCATCGTCGGCGCTGACATCACCGAATTCGTCGACAACTTCAAGCTGCCCGATGCCGAGCTGGTGGCTGGCAACCTCGAAGCCAACAAGATTTTCAGCGATTTCGAAGACCTCAACGTGCCGACCGTTGCCGCGATCAATGGCATCGCGCTGGGCGGCGGGTTCGAGATGTGCCTGGCAGCGGACTTCCGCGTCATGTCCGCCACCGCCAAAATCGGTTTGCCGGAAGTGAAACTGGGCATCTACCCAGGTTTCGGCGGCACCGTGCGCCTGCCACGTCTGATCGGCGCGGACAACGCGATCGAGTGGATCGCCGCCGGTAAAGAAAACCGTGCCGAAGACGCGCTGAAAGTCGGTGCCGTCGACGCTGTGGTTGCCCCGGACAAGCTGGCTGAAGCCGCTCTGAACCTGATCAAAGGCGCCATCAGTGGCGAATTTGACTACAAGGCCAAGCGCCAGCCGAAGCTGGAAAAACTCAAGCTCAACGCCATCGAACAAATGATGTCGTTCGAAACCGCCAAGGGTTTCGTGGCCGGCCAGGCCGGCCCGAACTACCCGGCGCCGGTTGAGGCGATCAAGACCATCCAGAAAGCCGCGAACTTCGGTCGCGACAAAGCCCTGGAAGTGGAAGCGGCAGGCTTCGTCAAACTGGCGAAAACCTCGGCTGCCCAGAGTCTGATCGGCCTGTTCCTGAACGATCAGGAACTGAAGAAAAAAGCCAAGGCCTATGACGAAATTGCCAAGGACGTGAAACAGGCTGCCGTACTCGGCGCCGGTATCATGGGTGGCGGTATCGCCTACCAGTCGGCGTCCAAAGGCACGCCGATCCTGATGAAAGACATCAACGAGCACGGTATCGAGCAGGGCCTGGCGGAAGCCGCCAAGCTGCTGGTGGGCCGCGTTGATAAAGGTCGCATGACCGCTGCGAAAATGGCTGAAGTGCTCAACGGCATTCGTCCTACGTTGTCCTACGGCGATTTCGGCCATGTCGACCTGGTGGTCGAAGCGGTTGTCGAGAACCCGAAGGTCAAGCAGGCGGTATTGGCTGAGGTGGAAGCCCAGGTCAAAGACGACACCATCCTTGCCTCCAACACCTCGACCATTTCCATCTCGCTGCTGGCCAAGGCCCTCAAGCGTCCGGAAAACTTCGTCGGCATGCACTTCTTCAACCCGGTGCACATGATGCCGCTGGTGGAAGTGATCCGTGGCGAGAAGTCCAGCGAGCTGGCCGTTGCCACCACCGTTGCCTACGCCAAGAAAATGGGCAAGAACCCGATCGTGGTCAACGACTGCCCGGGCTTTTTGGTCAACCGCGTGCTGTTCCCGTACTTCGGCGGTTTCGCCAAGCTGGTCAGCGCCGGTGTGGACTTCGTACGCATCGACAAAGTGATGGAAAAATTCGGCTGGCCCATGGGCCCGGCGTACCTGATGGACGTGGTCGGTATCGACACCGGCCACCACGGTCGCGACGTGATGGCTGAAGGCTTCCCGGACCGCATGAAGGACGACCGCCGCTCGGCTGTCGACGCGCTCTACGACGCCAAGCGCCTGGGCCAGAAGAACGGCAAGGGCTTCTACGCCTACGAGACCGACAAGAAGGGCAAGCAGAAGAAAGTCGCTGATCCTTCGGTGCATGAGGTACTCGCGCCAGTCATCTACGAGCAGCGTGAAGTGTCCGATGAGGACATCATTAACTGGATGATGATCGCCCTGTGCCTGGAAACCGTGCGTTGCCTGGAAGACGGCATCGTCGAGACCGCCGCCGAAGCCGATATGGGCCTGGTGTACGGTATTGGCTTCCCTCCCTTCCGTGGCGGTGCGCTGCGTTACATCGACTCGATCGGTGTGGCTGAATTCGTTGCCCTGGCTGATCAATACGCTGATTTGGGCCCGCTGTACCACCCGACCGCGAAGCTGCGTGAAATGGCCAGCAATGGCCAGAGCTTCTTCGGTTAAGCGCCCAAACGACTAGAGCGAGAATATTTATGAGCTTGAATCCAAGAGACGTGGTGATTGTCGACTTCGGTCGCACACCGATGGGCCGCTCCAAGGGCGGCATGCACCGCAATACCCGTGCCGAAGATATGTCGGCACACCTGATCAGCAAACTGCTGGAACGCAACGTCAAGGTCGACCCGAACGAAGTCGAGGACGTGATCTGGGGCTGCGTCAACCAGACGCTGGAGCAGGGCTGGAACATCGCGCGCATGGCTTCCCTGATGACGCAGATCCCGCACACCGCGGCCGGCCAGACCGTGAGCCGCCTGTGCGGTTCGTCGATGAGCGCGTTGCACACGGCCGCCCAGGCGATCATGACCGGTAACGGCGATGTGTTCGTGGTCGGCGGCGTGGAGCACATGGGCCACGTCAGTATGATGCACGGCGTTGACCCGAACCCGCACATGTCCCTGTATGCGGCAAAAGCGTCGGGCATGATGGGCCTGACCGCGGAAATGCTCGGCAAAATGCATGGTATTACCCGTGAAGCCCAGGATGCATTCGGCGTGCGCTCCCACCAACTCGCCCACAAGGCGACCGTGGAAGGCAAGTTCAAGGATGAAATCATCCCGATGAACGGCTACGACGAGAACGGTTTTCTGAAACTGTTCGACTACGACGAAACCATTCGTCCGGATACCACCCTGGAAAGCCTGGCGGCGCTCAAGCCCGCCTTCAATCCAAAGGGCGGCACCGTGACGGCCGGTACTTCATCGCAAATCACTGACGGTGCTTCGTGCATGATCGTGATGTCGGCGCAGCGTGCCCAGGACCTGGGCATCCAGCCACTGGCCGTGATCCGTTCGATGGCGGTGGCGGGTGTGGACCCGGCGATCATGGGCTATGGTCCAGTACCGGCCACACAAAAAGCCTTGAAGCGCGCGGGCCTTTCCATCTCCGATATCGACTTCTTCGAGCTCAACGAAGCTTTCGCCGCACAAGCCTTGCCAGTGCTGAAAGATTTGAAAGTGCTCGACAAGATGAACGAGAAGGTTAACCTGCACGGCGGTGCGATTGCCTTGGGCCACCCATTCGGTTGCTCCGGTGCACGCATTTCTGGCACTTTGCTCAATGTGATGAAGCAAAATGGCGGCAACCTCGGGGTAGCCACCATGTGCATTGGTCTTGGCCAAGGCATTTCCACCGTCTTCGAACGCGTCTAAGCGTTGAGTTGACGGAAGCCGGGGCCCAGTGCCCCGGTTTTTGTTTTTGGGTTTTTTTGTATTTTTTTAACAAATTTTCTAAGAGGGCCGGAGCATGAAAGTTGAACCAGGGCTCTACCAACATTATAAGGGGCCGCAGTACCGTGTTTTCAGTGTGGCGCGGCACTCCGAAACCGAAGAAGAAGTGGTGTTCTACCAAGCACTGTATGGTGAATACGGTTTTTGGGTGCGCCCCTTGAGCATGTTCCTGGAGTCCGTCGAAGTTGACGGCGAGCAGGTCCCGCGCTTTGCTTTGGTCCAGGCCGAACCCAGTCTTTTTTCAGGGCAATAACGGCAGGTCGCGCAGAATGCTGCGCTTGACCTCACCCGGTTGCCACTATATATAGCGTTGCCGCGTCAGGCGCCAACTGCCTTTCACTTCTCGAATTCAGGAATTTTCCGATCCATGGGCAAATCGCTGGTCATTGTGGAATCCCCGGCTAAGGCCAAGACCATCAACAAGTACTTGGGTAACGAGTACGTGGTGAAGTCGAGTATCGGCCATATCCGAGACCTGCCCACCAGCGGTTCGGCTAGCGCCAGCAAGGAGCCAGCCGCCAAGCGCGGCAAGGCGGCTGCGGGTGAAGGTCCGGTGCTCACGCCTAAAGAGAAAGCGCGCAAGCAGCTCGTCTCGCGCATGGGCGTAGACCCGGACCATGGCTGGAAGGCCAAGTACGAAATCCTTCCGGGCAAGGAAAAGGTCATCGAAGAGCTGCGCCGGCTCGCCAAGGATGCCGACACCATCTATCTCGCAACGGACTTGGACCGCGAAGGGGAAGCCATTGCCTGGCACCTGCGCGAAGCCATCGGCGGCGACGACAGCCGCTACAAGCGCGTGGTGTTCAACGAAATCACCAAGAAAGCCATCCAGGAAGCCTTCTCCAAGCCGGGCGAGCTGGACATCGACCGCGTCAACGCCCAGCAGGCCCGGCGTTTCCTCGACCGCGTGGTGGGCTACATGGTTTCGCCGCTGCTGTGGGCGAAGATCGCCCGTGGCCTGTCCGCCGGCCGTGTGCAATCGGTAGCGGTCAAGCTGGTGGTGGAGCGTGAGCGCGAGATCCGTGCGTTCAACCCAGAAGAATATTGGGAAGTCCACGCCGACCTCGGCACCGCCAAGGGCGCCAACGTGCGCTTTGAAGTGGCTCGCGAGAAAGGCGAGGCCTTCAAGCCGCTGAACGAAGCCCAGGCCATGGCCGCGCTGGAGAAGCTCAAGGCCTCCAGCTACAGCATCGTCAAGCGCGAAGACAAACCGACCAGCAGCAAACCGTCGGCGCCGTTCATCACCTCCACCCTGCAGCAGGCCGCGAGCAACCGCCTGGGCTTTGGTGTGAAGAAAACCATGATGATGGCCCAACGTCTGTACGAAGCCGGTTACATCACCTATATGCGTACCGACTCCACCAACCTGTCGTTGGACGCGGTGGCGATGGCGCGTACTTATATCGAGAGCGAATTCGGCAAGAAGTACCTGCCGGAGAAGCCGAACGTCTACAGCAGCAAGGAAGGCGCACAAGAGGCTCACGAAGCGATTCGTCCTTCCGACGCCAACACCACGCCCGCCAAGCTGAGCGGCATGGAGCGTGACGCTGAGCGCCTCTACGAGCTGATCTGGCGCCAGTTCCTGGCTTGCCAGATGCTGCCGGCGCAATACCTGTCCACCACCGTGAGCGTGGGCGCCGGTGATTTCGAGCTGCGCGCCAAGGGCCGTATCCTCAAGTTCGACGGCTACACCCGTGTGATGCCGCAGATCGCCAAGCCAGGCGACGACGACGTGCTGCCGGACATGGCCCAGGGCGACACGTTGAAGCTGATCAAGCTCGACCCGTCGCAGCACTTCACCAAGCCGCCGGCGCGTTATTCGGAAGCCAGCCTGGTCAAGGAGATGGAAAAACGCGGTATCGGTCGTCCTTCGACCTACGCAGCGATCATCTCGACCATCCAGGACCGTGGCTACGTGGCGCTGCACAACCGTCGTTTCTATTCGGAAAAGATGGGCGACATCGTTACCGAGCGCCTGTCCGAGAGCTTCTCCAACCTGATGGACTACGGCTTCACCGCCGGCATGGAAGAGAACCTCGATGACGTGGCCCAGGGCGAGCGCGACTGGAAAAACGTGCTCGACGAGTTCTACGGCGACTTCAAGAAGAAACTCGAAGTGGCCGAAAGCCCTGAGAGCGGTATGCGTGCCAACCAGCCGGTGATGACGGATATCCCGTGCCTGACCTGCGGCCGGCCGATGCAGATTCGTACCGCGTCCACTGGTGTGTTCCTGGGGTGCTCGGGCTACAGCCTGCCACCCAAAGAGCGCTGCAAGGCCACCGTCAACCTGGTGCCGGGTGATGAAATCGCTGCCGATGACGAAGGTGAGTCCGAGTCGCTGGTCCTGCGTGGCAAGCACCGCTGCCCGATCTGCAGCACGGCGATGGACGCCTACCTGCTGGATGAAAAGCACAAGTTGCATATCTGCGGTAATAACCCGGATTGCAATGGTTACGAGATCGAAGAGGGGACTTACCGCATCAAGGGCTACGAAGGTCCGAGCCTGGAGTGCGACAAGTGTGGCAGCGAGATGCAGCTCAAGACCGGCCGTTTCGGCAAGTTCTTCGGCTGCACCAACCCGACCTGCAAGAACACCCGCAAACTGCTCAAAAGCGGCGACGCGGCGCCACCGAAGATGGACCCGGTGAAGATGCCTGAGCTCAAGTGCGAGAAGGTCAACGACACCTACATCCTGCGTGACGGTGCTTCGGGGTTGTTCCTGGCCGCCAGCCAGTTCCCGAAAAACCGCGAGACCCGTGCACCGCTGGTGCTGGAGATCGTGCCGCACAAGGACGAGATCGATCCGAAGTACCACTTCCTGTGTGAAGCGCCGAAGAAGGACCCGGATGGTCGCCCAGCCGTGATCCGCTACAGCCGCAAGACCAAGGAGCAGTACGTGCAGACCGAAGTGGACGGCAAGCCTACCGGCTGGAAAGCGTTCTACGACGGCGGCAAGTGGAAGGTCGAAGACAAGCGCCAGGGCGCTTGATCCGCCGGATACGCTGACCTGACGCTTGAATGTGAGAGGGGGGCTTGCTCCCGATAGAGGTGCATCAGTCGACATGTGTATGACTGATGCACCTCTATCGGGAGCAAGTCGAATCGTCGCACCGCCCCTCCCACATTTGGATCTGTTTGCTTCTGAAAGTAGAGTGTTGACCCGCATAAGCAGCCGTTCATGGTACTTGCAGTGCGCTCGGCTGATCCGTGACACTGTTCAGCCAGCATCCTGCCTATTCGTTGTGGAGATTTTGCCGTTATGGCCAACGAACTCTATACCCGTACCAATCAGAAAATTTACTTTGCGGGTTTGTCCCTGGAAGCCCTCGGCCGGGCCGAGGATGGGAAGGAGATGAATGCTATTGCGCTGGTCCAGGCAGGACGTGAAGCGGCGTTGTTCCACTTGTACGGCGCTTTGCTGGGCCTGTGCCATGAGATCGCCGGGTTCTACCGTCTGCCACAGGCCGGTTCGCCGCGTGCGGAAATGATCATGAACAGCGAAGTGCTGGCGTCCATGGCCATCCCCGAACTGGCTGAACTGGTGGAAATGGCTCAGAGCCCCGACAGCTGGGTGGCGCGTTTGCTCAAGGCCCATGCTGATATGTTCCAGCCACCAAGGGTTCCCCATGTGCCCAAGGGCGACGTGACCCAACCGCTGATCGTGGCGGTGACGTTGGAGCAGGAAGAGCCCAAGCCCCTGAGTCGGGAGGAGTTGGAAGGCTGGCGGCAAGAGCTGAAGAAGATGGCACTGCGCTTTCGTGAAGGTCTTAACGAGTGTTAATAGCGGCTCGGACTCAAAAAGCACCGTTCATCAAGCTGTAAAGAAACCTGTTCAGATCCTCAGCGAGGCTGGGTGTATGACTGATATAATCCCGGCCTTTCGTGGAGAACAGACTTTTATGCCGACGTCCTTTCTGGAAATTGTTGAACTGCCTGACGGTCGAATCGAGCTGCGCCGGGCCGAGGACGAAGGTTCTCTGGTTATCCTGGATTTTTCCGAAGACGCAAAAGTGTTTTTGCAGGGCCAGCACGTTGAAGTGGCAAAAGCCATGTTGAGCGTGGGTGTGCAGATGGCCGGACGGCTGGCGGAAGGCGAGCCGGATAAAGAAGACGGGCCGCGGGTTCTGCACTGAGTCGTGTGAGGAATGAGCTTACTGCTGAGCCTGGTTTTCTGTACTGAACCTGGCCTCAGATGAACTGACTTCTGTGGACACTGGCTCGTTTTGGTGAATTGGATTGCTGTGGTGAACTGGCTTATTGTGGTGAGCGGGCTTGCCCCGCGCTGGGCTGCGAAGCGGCCCCAAACCAGGCACCGTGGACTACCTGATATATCGCGTTCATCTTTTGGTTAGGGCCGCTACGCGCCCCAGCGCGGGGCAAGCCCGCTCACCACAACAAGCCTGCTCATCGCACAAGCCCCCTCATCACAGGCTGCCCTTCATCGCAGGGCTGGTCGTTAGTGCATCAATTATCCCAATCGAATATTCAAGCTCTGCGCATCGCCCAAACGTGCAGCACTGATCAACTGCTGCTTGGCCGTCGCATTCAGCGGATTCAACCAGCTCACCACTGTATGGCTACGCCCCAGGCGCAATGCTTCACAGGTCAACTGCTGGGCGCTTTGTGCGCCGCGTGGTTGCAGCAGCAGGATGCGCTCACGGTTGAGGCCGGCGTCCCTCAGCCAGGCCTGGGTGAGGCTGGCTGGCGGGGCGATCAACGTCAGCCACCGTGCATCCTGCTCCTCGCTCAACTCACGCAGGATGGGCGCCAGCAGGCTCAGGCAGCTTCCGGCAGCACCGCGCAACGACAGCTCACTGAACGCCTCAAGCTCGGCGCCCCAGGGCGCTTCGACCGTCTCCTTGAGGATAGGCGCAAGAGGTTGGGCCATAAAGGCTTCGAACAGCGACAGTTGTGTGTGTTGTGGGGTGTGCACGATCTGCATGATGCCTCCTTTAGCGGCGAATAACGCCGACACTCAAGCCTTCGATCACCAGGTCCTGATCTTTCAGGTTCACTTCAATCGGGGCGAACTCAGGGTTCTCGGCCAGGAGCCAGACCTTGCTGCCTTCGCGCTTGAAGCGCTTGACGGTGACTTCATCGCCGATACGGGCGACGACGATTTGACCATTCCGGGCTTCACGGGTGGTGTGAACGGCCAGCAAGTCACCATCAAAGATGCCCACGTCTTTCATGCTCATGCCATGGACCCGCAATAGGTAATCGGCGCGCGGATGGAAGAAGGTCGGGTTGATGTTGCAGGATTCCTCGACGTGCTGCTGCGCCAGGATCGGCGCACCGGCTGCAACGCGGCCGATGATCGGCAGGGTCGATTCGTCGGCCTTGGCTTCGAAGCCAGGGATGCGAATGCCGCGCGAAGCGCCAGGGGTCATCTCGATCGCGCCTTTGCGAGCGAGGGCCTTGAGGTGCTCTTCGGCGGCGTTGGGGGACTTGAACCCCAACTCCAGCGCAATCTCGGCTCGCGTCGGCGGATAGCCGTTGTCATCGAGGCAGCGCTTGATAAAAGCCAGAATCTCAGCTTGGCGTGGCGTCAGTTTTAGCATGTTGATCGCTCTGTCTTTTTATACAGTGACTGGGATTATATACAGTGAACTGCGCTTGGCAATCATCCTTTTTCGGGACTCCGCTGGACGGTCGTTCTTTATCCGTCCTACAAGGTAGAGATAGCGCTGCCTACAGAGCTGGAAGGATGTGATTAAATAGCGCTGAAATAGATGACTGCCCAGCCGCAAAGCGAACCTGCAGACTTGACAAGACACACCCTGAAACGTATGTTTCAAACAAGTGTTTGTCAGGCGGAGTAGCCATGGCCCAGTCGGAAACCGTTGAACGCATTCTCGATGCTGCCGAGCAATTGTTCGCGGAAAAAGGATTCGCCGAAACTTCATTGCGGCTGATCACCAGCAAGGCCGGGGTCAACCTTGCCGCGGTGAACTACCATTTCGGCTCGAAAAAAGCCCTGATCCAGGCGGTGTTCTCGCGCTTTCTCGGGCCGTTCTGCGCCAGTCTCGATCGTGAGCTGGAGCGTCGCCAGGCCAAGGCCGACCACAAGCCCAGCCTGGAAGAACTGCTCGAAATCCTCGTTGAGCAAGCCTTGGTCGTCCAGCCACGCAGCGGTAATGACTTGTCGATCTTCATGCGCCTGTTGGGCCTGGCGTTCAGCCAGAGCCAGGGCCACCTGCGCCGCTACCTGGAAGACATGTACGGCAAGGTATTTCGCCGCTATATGTTGCTGGTCAACGAAGCCGCCCCACGTATTCCGCCGATCGAGCTGTTCTGGCGCGTGCACTTCATGCTCGGTGCGGCGGCGTTCAGCATGTCCGGTATCAAGGCGTTACGTGCGATTGCCGAAACCGATTTCGGCGTCAACACCTCCATTGAGCAGGTCATGCGCCTGATGGTGCCGTTCCTCGCCGCCGGCATGCGCGCCGAAACCGGCGTGACGGACCCGACGATGGCGGCTGCGCAGTTGCGTCCACGCAGCAAAACCGTGCCGGTTCCCGCCAAGGTTTGACCGCTGCGGGTGTGCGCGGCCGCTTGCATCCGCTAAGCTAGCCGCCATGCCGATTTCAGCTATTTACCCGCAACCCATTGTGCTTGCCGTGCTTGCCGCGCGACGTCAGCGCACTGGGTTGTGGGCGTTATTTAAGGAAGGTTTATGACTGCTGCCCTGCAAGGTTCTTTGATGGTCGACATCGCCGGTACCTGGCTGACGGCCGAGGATCGCCACCTCTTGCGCCAGCCTGAAGTGGGTGGCCTGATCATTTTTGCGCGCAATATCGAGCACCCGCGCCAAGTACGGGAACTGAGCGCGGCGATTCGCGCGGTGCGCCCGGACTTGCTGCTGGCGGTCGATCAGGAAGGCGGCCGCGTGCAGCGCCTGCGCCAGGGCTTTGTGCGCCTGCCGGCCATGCGCGCGTTGGCGGATAACCCCAATGCCGAATACCTGGCCGAACAATGCGGCTGGATCATGGCCACCGAAGTGCTGGCCGTCGGCCTGGACCTGAGCTTTGCCCCGGTGCTGGACCTGGACTATCAGCGCAGCGCCGTGGTCGGCACCCGATCCTTCGAAGGCGACCCCGAGCGCGCCGCCGTGCTCGCCGGTGCATTTATCCGTGGCATGAACAGCGCCGGCATGGCCGCTACCGGCAAGCACTTCCCCGGTCACGGTTGGGCCGAGGCTGATTCCCACGTCGCCATTCCCAATGACGAGCGCAGCCTGGAACAGATTCGCGCCAACGACCTGGTGCCTTTCGCACGCCTGAGCAAGCAACTGGCGGCGGTGATGCCGGCGCACGTCATTTATCCGCACGTCGATAACCAGCCCGCCGGCTTCTCGCGCCGCTGGCTGCAGGACATCCTGCGCGGTGAGCTGCAGTTTGATGGGGTGATTTTCAGCGATGACCTGTCCATGGCCGGTGCCCATGTGGTCGGCGACGCGGCCAGCCGGATTGAAGCGGCGCTGACTGCCGGTTGCGACATGGGCCTGGTGTGCAACGATCGTGCAGCGGCCGAGTTGGCGCTGAGTGCGGCGCAGCGCATGAAGGTCACACCGTCTGCTCGTATTGCGCGGATGCGCGGGCAAGCGATTGCTTCGACGCAGTACAAACAGGATCCGCGTTGGCTGGCAGCGCTTGCCGCGTTGCGGGCTGCTCAGTTAATTGACTGAAGACTGAGTCGCGCTCATCGGGGGCGAGTTCCCTCCCATATTTGTATGTATTCGCCATCAAAGTGGGGGAGGAGCGGTGCGGCGATTCGACTCGTCCCCGATGGCGATCCGACCGTCATCGCTTCTCTTGCTTGTTGGGCAGCGGCGCAAACAACGCCTCGATCTCCTCGTTGCCCAATTGCCAATCCCCGGTGGTACGCCCATCCAGCACACCCGCCGCCAGGTCGGATTTTTCTTTCTGCAGGTGCTGGATTTTCTCTTCCACTGTGCCCCGCGCAATCATTTTGTAAACGAACACCGGCTTCTCTTGCCCGATGCGATACGCACGGTCGGTGGCCTGATTTTCCGTGGCGGGGTTCCACCACGGGTCGTAGTGGATCACGGTGTCGGCTTCGGTCAGGTTCAGGCCGACGCCGCCTGCCTTCAGGCTGATCAGAAAAATCTGCAGTTTGCCACTTTGAAAATCCTTCACCGGCGTGCGCCGATCACGGGTCTGGCCAGTGAGTAACGCGTAGGCAATCCCGCGTTTTTTCAGTTCGGCTTCGATCAGGCTCAGCATCGAAGTGAACTGCGAAAACAACAGAATCCGCCGGCCTTCGGCAAACAACTCGTCGAGCATCTCCAGCAGGCTGTCGAGCTTGCCCGAGCTGCTGCCCCGGGCGGGCGGGGTGGCGTCGTTGACCAGGCGCAAATCACAGCAGACCTGGCGCAGTTTGAGCAGCGCTTCAAGGATGATGATCTGGCTGCGCGCCACGCCCTTGCGGGTGATCTCGTCGCGGACCTTTTTATCCATGGCCAGGCGCATGGTTTCGTATACGTCACGCTGTGCTTCGTTGAGGTCGACCCAGTGGATGATCTCGGTCTTGGGCGGCAATTCCGTGGCCACCTGTTCCTTGGTGCGGCGCAGCAGGAAGGGTTTGATCCGACCGTTGAGGTGCTGCAATCGCACGTCACTGGCGCGTTTTTCGATGGGCACGCGGTAGTCGCGGTTGAAGCTTTTCACGTCGCCCAGCCAGCCCGGCAGCAGGAAGTGGAACAACGACCACAGCTCGCCCAGATGGTTTTCCAGTGGCGTACCGCTCAGGCACAGGCGTTGCCGCGCGTTCAGCTCGCGTGCCGCCTGGGCCGCCTTGCTGGACGGGTTCTTGATGTACTGGGCTTCATCGAGGATCAGCACATGCAAGGGCAGGGTGGCGAGGTGGTCGATGTCCTTGGGCAGCAGGGCGTAGGTGGTCAGCAGCAGGTCGTAGTCCCGCAGGTTGGCAAAATGTTTCTTACGCCCGGCACCGTACAGTGCCAACACGTTGAGCTGTGGGGTGAAGTGCGCCGCCTCGTCGAGCCAGTTGGGAATCAGGCTGGTGGGCATGACCACCATGCACGGCCGGTCCAGGCGCCCGGCGATCTTTTCGCTGAGGATATGCGCCAAGGTCTGCAGGGTTTTGCCCAGCCCCATGTCATCCGCAAGAATTCCGCCCACATCCAGTTGGCTCAGCGACTGCATCCAGCTCAAGCCTTCCAGTTGGTAAGGGCGCAAGGTGGCGTTCAAGCCTTCGGGCGCCACGCAGGTGAAGTCCTTGATATCGCGCAGGCGCTGGGCAAAGTTGCGGATCTTCTCGCCGCCTTCCCATTGCAGCGGCAGGTCTTCCAGCGGGTTGAGGCGAATGGCGTCGGCCTTGGCCAGGCGCAGCGTGGTGGTGCCGGCCTCTTGCAGGTAAAACTCACCGAGGGTTGCCAGCACTGGTTTCAGGCGGCCGTAGGGTAGCGCCACTTGCAGCGGGCCGTGACCGTTGGGCAAGCCGGGGATGTTGACCAGGATCAGCTCGTCATCGCGGCGCCGCGCGACTTTTTCCGGGTTGAGGATCTCGGTGTGGGAGCGCATCAGGTTGAGCAGGATCGGCAACAGACTCAGTCGCTCACCGTTGACGATGATCCCCAGTTCCAGGTCAAACCAGTCACGCTCAGGCCCTTCATCAACGGTGGCGTACCAGTCGTCGACCGGGCTCAGGTCGAAGCCGAAGTCCTCATCGATCTGCAACTCCCACCCCTCGCTACGCAAGGTGGGCGATGCGTTGAGGGTGAAGTTCAGCCAGGCGCTGTCATTGACCATCTCGAACAGCTCGCCGGCGCTTTCCGGCAAGGCCTTGCTCTGGCGCGTGGCGATCTTGAAGCCCAGCAGGCGCAGTTGTTCGCGGTAGGGCTGCTCCAGCTCGGGATGGCGCTTGATGCGAAGGCTCCGGGTTTCCTCGCGCACAATAATGTCGGCGTTCTTCTGGCCGCTGACATAGTTGCCCCGATAATTGAACGACAGCGCCGCACGGTGCTGGATATAGCGCTGCATCTTGCCATTGCGCGGTTCGAACGCACTGAATTCAACGCTGGCCAGCCACAGGCGCGGGATCGGCAGCGCATCCTCTATCACCACCTGCGGCAGCACTACACGGTTATCCAGCACGGCCTGGAGTTTTTCCAGCAGTTCGGCATCCTGCGCCGCTGCTGGATAGGCCAGGGTTTCCTGGACCTTGAGCAGCACGGCCGCGATGTGTTTGCAGTTGGTGTGCACCGGGCAGGTGCAGCGGCTGTCCACCAGGATCAACAGGCCCTTGGCGGATTCGCGCAGGGAGATGGTTTGCCGATAGACGTTGCCGCCCGAGCCTTCGCAACTGGCGATGATGGTGCTGTCGCCGGATTCGACGATACGCACGCGGTTCTCCAGGGCATAACGTCGCCCGCGCTCCAGGCTCTGCTCTTTGAAGCGATTGGCCCACGAAGGGGCCAGGGGTTTGGTCAGCGACGGCGTCAGGGGCATGGCGCTGGATCAGTCCTGGATGTCGGGCGGTGGTGCGCTCGGTGGCTTGGCGGTCAGCGAGGTGATCTTGATCAGCAGCGCCAGGTGGCCACCATCCAGGTAATTGAGCTGGTTGTTCTTGGTGCGTACGTCGGTCTGGTTCAGGTGTTCGCTGGCGATCACGCTGGCGTTGCTGTCGAATTGATTGACCCAGAACTGCGCGTCGATGTCGGTAAAGCGCCCCAGTTGCAGGTTCAATGTGCCCTCGACAGGGAACTGGCCGAACTGCTCCTGGCCGTCGGTGATCGCGATTTTGACCGGCTGCTCGCCCAGGTTCTGCTCCCAGGCCTTGTGCGCCAGCACGGTGTAGCTGTTATCGGCATTGAGCTTGTCGACGATGTTGTTCAGGCGCGGCGGGCTCATTTTATCGCCCAGGCGCACCGCCCCTTCGTCCCAGTTTTCCGGCGCAGCGCGGCTGTTGATCACAGGCTCCGCGTTCTGGCGTACCAGGATCATTTCTACCAGGTACGGGCTGTCGGCAAAGGCCGAAGGCGCCACGACCACCAACAACAAGCTCAGCATGCGGAACAGGCGCATTGAGGCGTCCTTCAAACAGTTTTCGGAATGAGGCGCTCAAACAGCGCCTCCAGGGTATTGAAGCGTTCTTCGGCACGTTCCATCGGCACCATGAACTTGAACAGCGTAGCCCCTTCGAACTTGTAACGGTTGGGCTGGCCCTGGATCAGCTTGATCAGCACCAACGGGTCCACCGGCGTCTGCGCTTCGAACTCGATGCGCCCGCCCTGCGGCCCGGCGTCGACTTTCTTGATGCCAAGCTGCTCGGCCTGCAGTTTGAGCAGGGTCAGGCGCACCAGGTTCTTGGTCGGTTCCGGCAGCAGGCCGAAGCGGTCGATCATCTCCACTTGCAGGTCCTTGAGGCCGTCTTCATCGGTGGCCGAGGCGATGCGCTTGTACAGGATCAGCCTTGCGTGCACATCCGGCAGGTAGTCCTCGGGAATCAACGCCGGCAGACGCAGGTTGATTTCCGGACCTCCGCCCAGCGGCTGGTCGAGGTTCGGCTGTTCGCCCTTGCGGATCGCTTTCACGGCGCGCTCAAGCATTTCCATATAAAGCGTGAAGCCCACGGCCTGGATCTGCCCGCTCTGGCCGTCGCCCAGCAGTTCGCCGGCGCCACGGATTTCCAGGTCGTTGGTGGCCAGCACAAAACCGGCGCCCAGGTCCTGGGTGTTGGCGATGGCTTCCAGACGCTTCTCGGCATCCGAGGTGATCTGTTGGCGCGGCGGCGTGAGCAGGTAGGCATACGCCTGGTGGTGACTGCGCCCGACGCGGCCGCGCAGCTGATGCAGTTGCGCCAGGCCGAACTTGTCGGCGCGCTCGATGATGATGGTGTTGGCGCTCGGCACGTCGATGCCGGTCTCGATGATGGTCGAGGCGATCAGCACGTTGAAGCGCTTGTGGTAGAAGTCGCTCATCACCTGTTCGAGTTCGCGTTCGCGCATCTGTCCATGGCCGATGGCGATGCGCGCTTCCGGTACCAGTTCGGCGAGGTCGGCGGCGCATTTCTCGATAGTCTTCACGTCGTTGTGCAGGTAGTACACCTGGCCGCCACGCAGCAGTTCGCGCAGCAGGGCTTCTTTCACCGTGCTTTTGTTCTGTTCCATGACGAAGGTGCGCACCGACAGGCGTCGCGCCGGCGGCGTGGCGATGATCGACAGGTCGCGCATGCCCGACACCGCCATGTTCAGGGTGCGTGGGATCGGCGTCGCCGTGAGCGTGAGAATGTCGACTTCGCTGCGCAGGGCCTTGAGCTGTTCTTTCTGGCGCACACCAAAGCGGTGCTCTTCGTCGATGATCACCAGGCCCAGGTTCTTGATCTTTACATCGTCCGACAGCAGCTTGTGCGTACCGATCACGATGTCGATCTTGCCTTCGGCCAGGTCAGCGACGGCGGCGTTCACTTCCTTGGCCGACTTGAAGCGGCTCATCACTTCCACGGTCACCGGCCAGTCGGCAAAGCGGTCGCGGAAGCTGTTGTAGTGTTGCTGGGCGAGCAGGGTGGTCGGTACCAGGATCGCCACCTGGCGGCCGCCGTGTACCGCGATGAAGGCGGCGCGCATGGCCACTTCGGTCTTGCCGAAACCCACGTCGCCGCAGACCAGGCGGTCCATCGGCTTGGGCGCGAGCATGTCGGCGCGCACCGCTTCGATGGTGGTTTGCTGGTCCGGGGTTTCTTCGAAGGCGAAGCCGGCGCTGAACGTGGCGTAGTCGGCTTTCGGGTCGGCGAACGCGTAGCCTTCGCGGGCGGCGCGGCGCGCATAAATGTCGAGCAGCTCGGCGGCGACATCGCGCACCTGCTCGGCGGCTTTGCGCTTGGCTTTCTGCCAGGTCTCCGAGCCCAGGCGATGCAACGGCGCCAGGGCGTCGTCGCTGCCGGTGTAGCGAGCGATCAGGTGCAGGTTGGCCACCGGCACGTAGAGTTTGGCGCCCTCGGCGTATTCCATGGTGAGGAATTCGGCCGCCTGGTTATCGATCTCCAGGGTCTGCAGGCCGAGGTAGCGACCGACACCGTGGTCGATATGCACCACCGGCGCGCCTTCGCGCAGCTCGGTCAGGTTCTTGATCACTGCGTCGTTGTTGGCGTCGGCGCGTTTTTCACGGCGACGACGCTGCATCACGCGCTGGCCGAACAGCGGGCTCTCGGCGATCAGCGCCAGGGCCGGGTCATCCAGCAACAGGCCTTCATCCAGCGGCGCAATGGTGATCGCCAGGCGGTCCTTGCTCGCGACAAAATCCGGCCAGCTGTCGACCGTTTTCGGGCGTAGCTTCAGGCGTTCCAGCAACTCCAGCAGCACTTCGCGGCGCCCGGCAGATTCGGCGGTGAACAGCACACGGCCCGGGAAGTCGCCGAGGAAGTTCGACAGCGCTTCCAGCGGCTGGTTGGCCTTGGCTTCAATGGCCAGGTTGGGCAGCGCCTGCGCCGGGAAACGTTCGCGGCCACCGCCGGCGTCCACGTCCTGTTGGCTGGCGACCACACGTGGCCAGTTTTTCAGGCGCGCAAAGCAGTCTTCCACCGGCAGGAACAGTTCGGCGGGCGGCAATAGAGGGCGGGAGGGGTCGACGCGGCGCTCTTCGTAGCGGTTGCGCACATCGTTCCAGAAGTTTTCCGCCGCCTGTTCGATGCCCGGCAGCGAGAACACCTGGGTGTCCTGGGGCAGGTAATCGAACAGGGTCGAGGTTTCGTCGAAGAACAGCGGCAGGTAGTACTCGATACCGGCCGGCGTAATCCCGCTGCTCAAGTCCTGGAAGATCGGGCAACGGCGGAAGTCCACGTCGAAGCGTTCCCGGAAGCGCGCCTTGAAGCGGGTGACCGCGTCTTTTTGCAACGGGAATTCCCGCGCCGGCAGTAGCTTGATTGACTCGACCTTGTCGATGGAACGCTGGTTTTCCGGATCGAAGGTGCGCAGCGTCTCGATCTCGTCATCGAACAGGTCGATGCGGTACGGCAACTTGCTGCCCATCGGGAACAGGTCGATCAGCGCACCGCGTACCGCGAACTCACCGTGCTCGTACACCGTGTCGACACACCGGTAACCGCTGGCTTCCAGGCGCGTGCGCATCTGGTCCACGTCAAGCTTCTGGCCGACATCCAGCACCAGGCTGCTGCCGAGCAGGAACTTGGTCGGCGCCAGGCGATGCAGCGCCGTGGTGATCGGAACCACCAGCACGCCGTGGGCCAGTTCCGGCAGGCGGTACAGGCTGGCGATGCGCTGGGAAATGATGTCCTGATGCGGCGAGAACAGGTCGTAGGGCAGGGTTTCCCAGTCGGGAAAATGCAGCACCGGCAAATCGGGGGCGAAGAAGCTCAGCTCCTGCTCCAACCGTTCGGCACTTTGGCTGTCGGCGGTGAGCAGCAGGGTAAAGCGCTTGGCTGCGCTGGCAGCCTCGGCGATGGCCAGGCTCAGGGCGGCACCGGGCAGGTTGCCCCAGTGCTGTTTACCTGCCGCGGCAGGGAGTAGCGGTAGACGCAGAACGGGCACGGAAGGTTGAGCTCCAAGCGTTGCGACAAAGTCGGCAATTGTAACGGCCCGAGGTGCCCCCTGTCAGTTGCTGACTGTGTGGAATGCGGTTTGTAGGAAATGTAGTGGTTAAGACAAACAATGCAGGGTTTTGACTCAATATGTAGTGCCAAAGGCCGCGGTTGTTTCGGAGGGTTACGGACAAGTCGGCAGGGTTGTTCCACTAGTGGCCTTCTGGAACCCGCGTATTTCCTGGCCTGTAGAGCGGTGGTATTTTTTTGCAAGGGCTTTTTGTTGCCCGTCGCGCATTGCTCAACCGGCACTCGGGCGACATAATGTAGCCCCTTTTTTCAGCCCCTACATGTGGAAGGTTCCCGTGACTCAGAAGCCCGACCAGTGTCTTGGTGAATGGATCGACCGTGAAGCACTCGCAGAAGCGATGATCCCGCTTATCGGTCAGCTGTACCGCAATAACAATGTGGTGAGCTCGATCTATGGCCGCAGCCTGATCAACCAGTCTGTCATCGCGATTCTCAAAGCCCACCGCTTTGCGCGCCATCGCTCCGCCGACGACAGCGAACTCTCCGTCCACGAAACATTCCCACTGCTCAAGGCCATGAGCGAGCTCAAGCTCGGCGCGGCCTCGGTAGACCTGGGCAAGTTGGCCTATAAATTCCGCAAGGAAGGTGCCGGCCGCAGCGCCGAGCAGTTCGTGCGTGAAGAAATGGCCGACGTGGTTGGCCAGCAAAACGCCGCGGCCCGCAAAGGCACCGACGTGGTGCTGTACGGCTTCGGCCGTATCGGCCGCCTGCTGGCGCGCATCCTGATCGAAAAAACCGGTGGCGGCGACGGCCTGCGCCTGCGGGCCATCGTGGTGCGCAAAGGCGCCGAGAATGACCTGACCAAGCGCGCCAGCCTGTTGCGTCGCGACTCGGTGCACGGCTCGTTCAATGGCACCATCACCATCGACGAAGAAAACAACACCATTACCGCCAACGGTAACCTGATCCAGGTGATCTACGCCAAGAGCCCGTCCGAGGTGGATTACACCCAGTACGGCATCAAGAACGCCCTGCTGGTGGACAACACCGGCGTATGGCGTGATGCCGAGGGCCTGGGCCAGCACTTGGCCTGCCCGGGTATCGACCGCGTTGTGCTGACCGCGCCTGGCAAGGGCAAGCTGAAGAACATCGTGCACGGTATCAACCACGGTGAAATCACGGCTGACGACAAGATCGTGTCCGCCGCTTCCTGCACCACCAACGCCATCGTGCCGGTGCTCAAGGCTGTGAACGACAAGTTCGGCATCGTCAACGGCCACGTCGAAACCGTTCACTCGTACACCAACGACCAGAACCTGATCGACAACTTCCACAAGGGCGATCGCCGTGGTCGTAGCGCCGCGTTGAACATGGTCATCACCGAGACCGGTGCGGCCACCGCTGCTGCCAAGGCCCTGCCTGAACTGGCCGGCAAGCTGACCGGTAACGCGATCCGCGTACCGACGCCGAACGTGTCGATGGCGATTCTCAACCTGAACCTTGAGAAAGCCGCGACCCGTGAAGAGATGAACGAGTACCTGCGCTACATGGCGCTGCACTCCGACCTGCACAAGCAGATCGACTTCGTCAATTCGCAGGAAGTGGTGTCCACCGACTTCGTCGGCTCGCGCCACGCCGGTGTGGTGGACGCGGAAGCGACCATTACCCAGGACAACCGTGTCGTGCTGTACGTGTGGTACGACAACGAGTTCGGCTACAGCTGCCAGGTGGTTCGTGTGATGGAAGACATGGCTGGGGTTAACCCGCCGGCGTTTCCGCGCTAAGCCTGAGTGTTGAATGAAAAGCCCCGACTGGTTCGGGGCTTTTTTATGGCTGTGGGTTTTGGGCTGCCTGTGAGGGCCCCCGATAGCGGTCGTTCAGCCGACGCATCAATTGAGCAACTGCCCGCGCAAACTGTCCGACAACCCCTTCGGCGCCAGCCAGATACCCATATAGGCTTTCGCCAATTCAGTATCTCGACTGCTGAACACCACCTGGCCATTGATCTCCAGGTTCAAACCGCGCCCCGGCCGAAAATCCAGGGCGTAGCGATCGCCGCTGCGGATATTGCGAAAGCGTGCATGCAGTTGATCCAGTTCAGGCTTCAAACGAGCACTGGCTTGCTGGCGCTCCAACGTCGCCGTGGCGGCCTTGATCACATCCTTGCGGTCGATGTCGCGAAAGTAATACAGCACCAAACGCAGATCCTGTTGTTGTGCCCAGGCCTGTCTGGCGCTTACATCCGCAGAGGCATACAACCCGGCGGCGTAGACATCCGCCCAGAGGTAGTTGAGCACCGCCTGGTTTTTCCGGGCCAGGCCCTCGAACTGTGCGGGGAAATCAGCCTGCTTGAGTCGGTCGGCGTCATTGGCATGGGCGGCGATCGACATCATCAGCATTAAACACACAAAGAGTTGTCGCATAATGGCTCATCCTGAAATCGGCGCTGATTTGCGTCATGTAGTATGGCAATACTGGCCTACGACGCGACCAAGGGTTAATGTGCGCGGCGTTGAGCCTTATATAGACTGTGCCCCGGTTCACACACTTGAGCCAAATTGTCCTTCATGCCCGCTGGCCGCGGCATGATTTAGCCAGGCGTCCAACCGTACGCCTGGCCTGTTCTGAGGAGTACGCATGGCTGTCTACAACTACGACGTGGTGGTACTGGGTTCCGGCCCGGCTGGAGAAGGCGCGGCGATGAACGCCGCCAAAGCTGGGCGCAAGGTCGCGATGGTCGATAGCCGTCGCCAGGTCGGCGGTAACTGCACCCACCTGGGTACCATCCCGTCCAAGGCCTTGCGTCACTCGGTGCGCCAGATCATGCAGTTCAACACCAACCCGATGTTCCGGGCCATTGGTGAGCCGCGCTGGTTCTCGTTTCCGGACGTATTGAAAAGCGCCGAAAAAGTCATCGCCAAGCAAGTCGCTTCGCGTACCGGCTACTACGCCCGTAACCGAGTCGACCTGTTCTTCGGCACCGGCAGCTTCGCCGACGAGCAAACCATTGAAGTGGTGTGCTCCAACGGTGTGGTCGAGAAACTGGTAGCCAAGCACATCATTATCGCCACCGGCTCGCGCCCTTATCGTCCGGCGGACATCGATTTCCACCACCCGCGTATCTACGATAGCGACACCATCCTGAGCCTGGGTCACACCCCGCGCAAACTGATCATCTACGGTGCCGGCGTGATCGGCTGTGAATACGCCTCGATCTTCAGCGGCCTGGGTGTACTGGTGGAACTGGTGGACAACCGCGACCAGTTGCTGAGCTTCCTCGACTCGGAAATCTCCCAGGCGTTGAGCTATCACTTCAGCAACAACAACATCACCGTGCGCCACAACGAAGAGTACGAGCGCGTCGAAGGCCTGGACAACGGGGTGATCCTGCACCTCAAATCCGGCAAGAAGATCAAGGCCGACGCCTTGCTGTGGTGCAATGGTCGTACCGGCAACACCGACAAGCTGGGCATGGAAAACATTGGGGTCAAGGTCAACAGCCGTGGCCAGATCGAGGTGGACGAGAACTACCGCACCTGCGTGCCGAACATTTACGGCGCCGGTGACGTGATCGGCTGGCCAAGCCTGGCCAGTGCCGCCCATGACCAGGGCCGCTCGGCGGCCGGCAGCATTGTCGACAATGGCAGCTGGCGCTATGTGAATGACGTGCCGACCGGGATCTACACGATTCCCGAGATCAGCTCGATCGGTAAGAACGAACACGAGCTGACCAAGGCCAAGGTGCCTTATGAAGTGGGCAAGGCGTTCTTCAAGAGCATGGCGCGTGCGCAGATCGCCGGCGAGCCGCAAGGCATGCTGAAGATCCTGTTCCACCGCGAGACCCTGGAAGTGCTCGGCGTGCATTGCTTCGGCTACCAGGCGTCGGAGATCGTGCACATTGGCCAGGCGATCATGAACCAGCCGGGTGAGCAAAATACCCTCAAGTATTTTGTGAACACCACGTTCAACTACCCGACCATGGCCGAAGCCTATCGGGTAGCGGCCTACGACGGCCTCAACCGGCTTTTTTGAGCGGCTCCGGCCGGTGGCCTGAGCCGGCCGGGGAGACCGATTTCAGTAATTCCCAAGGGTGGCAGTGGCCAAACCGGGAAAGTCTGTAATCAGGCTATCTACGCCGAAGTCGGCGAGCCTGCGCATCAGTGCAGGTTCGTTGACCGTCCACACGGATACATGCAAACCCTGGCGCTGGGCTTTTTCCAGACGCTCGGGGGTGCATAACGTCCAGTTCAATGCCAGGTATTCACAGCCGTAGTTCTGCGCGACCTTCAGCGGGTCAAGCCAGGCATATTCGGCCACCAGTCCGCGTGACAGGTCGGGTGTGAGTTCAACCGCCGCCTTCAGCACTTCCCGAGAGCTCGAGGTCACTGTGACCTTGTCCATCAGGCCGAACCGTACCGCCATCTCGCGAATCGCCAGCACAGTGGTCGCGGCGCGCGTGCGCGAGGCGCTTTTGACTTCCAGTTGCCAGTGATCGAAGTCGCACTTTTCAAACAGCTCCTCCAGGCGCGGGATCGGGCAGGGGCTCACCCAGCCTGGGCCGCCTTTACGCGCGTCCATCTTCACCAGGTCCGCCGCCGAATACTCGACGACCTTGCCACGCCGGTCTGCGGTGCGTTTGAGGGTGGGGTCATGGATGACCATCAGTTCGCCGTCCATGGACAGGTGCAAGTCCAGTTCGCAACGGCGTACGCCGTGCTTGAGGCATTCCTGAAAGCTGGTCAGGGTGTTTTCCGGTGCTTCGCCTTTGGCACCGCGATGGCCGTAAATCAGGGTCACAGTTGCTCCTTAATGCCAGCTCTTCTGGCCAGGTCAATACGAAATCAGGTGTCTTGGGCGTCGCTCTTTTCCCGCGCCAGGCGGCGTTCCTGCGCTTGTTTCTGCAGGATGTAGCGCGCCAGCAGTTGCCGTTGGGCATCGGTCATGGCTTCGAATTCGGTGCCTATGTCAAAAACGCTGCCCTTTGGATCGCAATGGGTCACCCGCGCGCGCAGCAGCAGGCCGAGTGCCTGGGGCATCAGCACCAGCTTGACCGCCAGATGGGTATCGGGGGCCAGCGGGGTAGGGTGCTGGAAGTCGATGCCACCCTCGGAAAGGATCACCGGCTGCGGCGCGCCCACTTCAGCCAGCAGGCCGCGGGCCATGACCTGGCTGAGCAGGTCAAGGCGCTTGTTCTGCACTTTGAGGAAGGCCGCCAGGCTGCGATCTTTCTCGCTGATCTGGCGCAGCAGGTGCTGGGCTTCGAATTCGCTCAGGTGCAGTTCGCTGAGCAGATTGAACAGCGGCGAATCATCCAGCAACACTTCCTTGCTCGCCGCTTCGGGGCCAGACAATGTGCTGATTTGGAGTGCGATCATGTCGTCGATACGGTAGTATTCGCGGCGCTCTTCTTCATCTAATGTCGACATGGCGAACCCCAGGTAACGGTAATGGTCTGAGTGTAAAGCTGCTTACCAGACCCCGCCACCGGGACGTCTTCTTTTCCTCCGAACAAGCCCCGACATGTTCAGACCTCTCTTCGTATTTATTGGCACGCGTTATACCCGTGCAAAGCGTCGCAATCATTTTGTGTCGTTCATTTCCTTGACCTCGATGATCGGTCTCGCCCTGGGCGTGGTCGTGATGATCGTGGTGCTGTCGGTGATGAACGGCTTCGATCATGAGATGCGCACGCGCGTGCTGGGCATGGTGCCCCACGCGACCATCGAGGGCGATGCGCCCATCAGCGACTGGCAAAGCCTGGCCGCCAAGGTCAAGCAGAACCCCAAAGTGCTGGCCGTCGCGCCGTTCACTCAGATGCAGGGGCTGCTGACCCACGACGGCAAGGTGCAGAAGATCCTGCTCAATGCCATCGATCCGGCCCAGGAGCGCAACGTCTCGATCATCGACAAGTTCATGTTGCAGGGCAAACTCGATGACCTGGCGCCCGGCAGCTTTGGCATCGTGATCGGCGACAAGGCGGCGGCCAAGCTCGGCGTGGGCCTGGGCGACAAGCTGACCTTCGTCGCTCCGGAGGTCACCGTGACCCCGGCCGGCATGTTCCCGCGCATGAAGCGGTTTACCGTGGTCGGCACCTTCCACGTCGGCGCCGGCGAGATCGACGGCTACCTCGGCCTGACCAACCTCACCGACCTGGCGCGCCTGCATCGCTGGCAGCCGGACCAGGTGCAGGGCCTGCGCCTGAAGTTCTCCGACCTGTTCGACGCCCCGCGCGGCGCCTGGGAAATCGCCCAGCAGCTGGGCGAAAGCCAGTATTACGCCCGCGACTGGACCCGTACCCACGGCAACCTGTACCAGGCCATCCGCATGGAAAAAGCCATGATCGGCCTGCTGTTGCTGCTGATCGTCGCCGTTGCCGCCTTCAACATCATCTCCACGCTGGTCATGGTGGTGAACGACAAGAAGGGCGATATCGCCATCCTGCGTACCCTCGGCGCCACGCCGGGGCAGATCATGGCGATTTTCATGGTGCAGGGCACCGTGATCGGCGTGGTCGGTACCCTGATCGGTACGGCGGTCGGTATTCTGGCCGCGCTGAACGTCAGCGCCGCCATTGCCTTGCTTGAAAAAGTGATCGGCCACAAGTTTCTCAACGCCGACGTCTACTTCATCGATTACTTGCCGTCCCAGGTTCAGGCCCAGGACGTGTTGATGGTGGGCGGCGCCGCGTTGGTCCTGAGTTTCCTTGCCACCCTGTATCCAGCCTGGCGCGCGGCACGTACCCAGCCAGCACAGGCCTTACGTTATGAGTGAATCGGGCATGAGTGAAAAAGCAATCCTGAGCTGCCGCAACCTGGGCAAATCCTACGAGGAAGGCCCGGAATCCGTGGTGGTGCTGTCCAATCTGCAGTTGGAGCTGCATCCGGGCGAGCGCGTGGCGATCGTCGGCAGTTCCGGGTCGGGCAAAAGTACCTTGTTGAACCTGCTGGGCGGCCTCGATACGCCGTCCCAGGGCAGCGTCTGGTTGGCCGGTGAAGAACTGTCCGCCCTGAATGAAAAGGCCCGTGGCCAGTTGCGCAACCGGTCGCTGGGCTTTGTGTACCAGTTCCACCACCTGCTGCCGGAATTCACCGCCCTGGAAAACGTGTGCATGCCGCTGCTGATCGGCAAGACCGCGATCCCGCAGGCCCGCCAACGCGCCAAGGCCCTGCTGGAGCGCGTCGGCCTGGGCCATCGCCTGGAGCACAAACCGGCTGAATTGTCCGGCGGCGAGCGCCAGCGTGTGGCGATTGCCCGAGCCTTGGTGAACAACCCAGGGCTGGTGATGCTCGACGAGCCGACCGGCAACCTCGACTCCCACACCGCCCAGGGCATCAAGGATTTGATGCTGGAACTGAGCACCCAGATGCGCACTGCGTTCCTGGTGGTGACCCATGACATGAGCATGGCCCGGCAGATGGACCGTGTGCTGCACCTGCAGGAAGGTCATCTGGTCGCCATCTGACCCGTTTCAAGCCCGGCGTCCGACGCCGGGTTTTCCATTTTTTCAACGGTGCCCGCGAATGTTCAGACCGTTATCGATTTTCATCGGCACGCGCTATACCCGCGCCAAGCGCCGCAACCGTTTTGTCTCGTTTATTTCGATGACCTCGATGATCGGCCTCGCCCTGGGCGTGCTGGCGATGATCGTGGTGCTGTCGGTGATGAACGGCTTCCAGCGCGAAATGAGCTCGCGCATCCTCGGCATGGTGCCCCACGCCACCATCGTCGGCGTGAACCCGATCGATGACTGGCAGCCGGTGGCCGCCGCAGCGATGAAAAACCCGCAAGTGACCGCCGCCGTTCCGTTCACCCAAATGGACGGCATGTTCTCCTACAAGGGCGCGATGCAGCCGATCGAGATCAGCGGCGTCGACCCGGCTCAGGAAGGCAAGGTGTCGATCGTTGCCCAGCATATCGTGCGGGGCAAGCTGGAGGATTTGAAACCCGGTGAGTTCGGCGTGGTGATCGGCGACATCACCGCCCGGCGTTTTCGCCTGAATGTGGGCGACAAAGTGACCCTGATCGTGCCGGAAATCAGCAGCGCACCGGGCGGCATCACTCCGCGCATGCAGCGGTTGAACGTGGTCGGGATCTTCAAGGTCGGCGCCGAGCTGGATGGCTCCATGGCGTTGATCCACATGGCTGACGCCGCAGAAATCCAGCATTGGCAGCCCAACCAGGTGCAGAGCGTGCGCCTGGCGGTCAAAGACCTGTACGCAGCGCCCAGCGTCTCGGCGGATATCGCCGGCAGCCTCGGCGCCGGCTATAAACCCGATGACTGGACCCACACCCAGGGCAGCCTGTTCAGCGCGATGAAAATGGAAAAGACCATGATCGGCCTGTTGCTGCTGATGATCGTCGCCGTTGCCGCGTTCAACATCATCGCCACCTTGATCATGGTGGTGAACGACAAGGGCGCGGACATCGCGATTTTGCGCACCATCGGCGCCACGCCACGGCAGATCATGGCGATCTTCATGGTGCAGGGTACCGTGATCGGCATCGTCGGCACCTTGATCGGTGGTGTGCTGGGGGTGATTGCGGCGTTGAACGTGAGCGAGTTGGTGGGCTGGGTCGAGCGAGTGACCGGGCAGCATATCTTCAGTTCGGATGTGTACTTTGTCAGCAACCTACCCTCGGAGCTGCAAGGCGGGGATGTGCTGCTGATTTGCACGGCCGGGTTTGTGTTGAGCTTTTTGGCGACGTTGTATCCGGCGTATCGGGCGGCGAAGATCGAGCCGGCGCATGCGCTGAGGTATTCGTAAGCCTTTAGACTGCTATCGGGGGCTTACCCCCCCGATAGGGCCGGTACTGCTTGCCTCAATCTCCAGCCGGCAACTCAATCACAAACCGCGTCACTCCCGCCCCAGATTCACAAAAAATCCTCCCCCCGTGCGCCCGCACAATCGACTGGGTAATCGCCAGCCCCAGCCCTGCATGCTCGCTGCTGCCTTCATGCCGCGCCGGGTCGGCCCGGTAGAACCGATCAAACAACCGGGGTAACAACTCCGTCGGAATGCCGTCTCCCGTGTTTTCCACCGTCAGCGTCACGCCCTTCATGCTTTGCATCATGCGTACGCGCACTTCGCCACCGGCGGGGGTAAACCTGAGCGCGTTATCCAGCAAGTTCGACAAGGCCCGACGCAGCATGCCGCGATCCCCGGCCGTGTGGGCGCTACCTTCGCGTACCAGCGAAACCTGTGCGTCTTCGGCCAGTAATGCAAAAAACTCCAGCAGCGCCTCTGCTTCATCCGCCAGCGCCAGGGGTTCACGCTTGGGCATCAACAATCCGTGGTCGGCCTTGGCCAGGTAGAGCATGTCATTGACCAGTTGCGCCATCCATTGCAGCTCTTCCAGATTGCTGTGCAGCGCCTCGCGGTAATCCTCCAGCGGGCGCGGCTGGGTGAGGATGACCTGGGTGTGAGTCAGCAGGTTCGACAGCGGGGTGCGCAGTTCATGGGCGATATCGGCGGAGAAGGCTGAAAGGCGCTGGAACGCATCGTCCAGTCGGCCGAGCATGGCGTTGAAGGCCTGGGCCAGTTCCGCCAGTTCCGTCGGCATCTGCTGCTGGGGCAGGCGCTGGGTCAGGGAATGGGCGGACACGCCGGCGGCCACTTCACCCATGCGCCGCAACGGGCGCAACCCGCTGCGTGCGGCCCAGGCACCCAACAGCGCGGTAGCCAGGGCGGACAGCCCGACGGTGAGCCAGATCAAATGCTGCATGCGTTGCAGAAAGTGCTGGTGGTGGGTGATGTCGAGCATCAGGCTCAGTTGCGGCGAGCCGGCTTGGCCTGCCATCAGCGGTGCGTTGTACACGCGGTAATCGGTGCCGGCCGTTTGCAGGCTATACAGGCCGGGCGCCGTCGGCAGGTTGACGCTCGGCGCATCGTCCAGCCAGCGTCGGCCGTCAGCGCTGATGCGTAGCCTGAGGTCGGGCTGGCGCGTGAGGTCGGCGCGCAATTGCGCTTCACGTTGAACGAAGGTATCCAGCGAGTCGACACCTTGCAAGGTGCTGCGCAGCGCCATGAGTTTGCTGTCGAGCTGTTGCTGGTCCAGCTCGATAAAATGCGCCTCACTGGCGTGGTTGAACAGCACGCCGGCGATCAGCGAGACCACGGCGGTGCAGGCGGCAAACAGCAGCGCCAGGCGGCTGGCGAGGGACAGGCGCTTGATCAAGACAGGCGCTCCTCAAGCACGTACCCCATGCCGCGTACGGTGTGGATCAGTTTGTTGGGGAAGTTGTCGTCGACTTTCAGGCGCAGGCGGCGGATCGCCACTTCGATGATATTGGTGTCGCTGTCGAAATTCATGTCCCACACTTGGGAGGCGATCAAGGTCTTGGGCAGCACTTCGCCCTGGCGGCGCAGCAGCAGCTCCAGCAACGCGAACTCCTTGGCCGTGAGGTCGATGCGCTGACCGTCGCGCTCGACACGGCGACGGATCAAGTCCAGGCGCAGGTCGGCCAGTTGCAGGGCGGTGTCCTGGGGCGTGCTGCTGCCACGGCGCAACAGACTGCGCACGCGGGCGAGCAGCTCGGAAAAGGCGAAGGGTTTGACCAGGTAATCGTCGGCGCCCAGCTCCAGGCCGTGCACACGGTCCTCCACCGCATCGCGGGCGGTGAGGAACAGCACCGGAATATCCAGGCCGGCGCTGCGCACCGCCTGCAGGATTTGCCAGCCATCGCGGCCGGGCAGCATCACGTCGAGGATCAGCAGGTCGTAATCACCGGTCAGCGCCAGGTGTTGGCCGCTGGTGCCGTCGGCGACCAATTCGGTGGTAAACCCCGCCTCGGCCAGGCCCTGGCGCAGGTAGTGGCCGGTTTTCGGTTGGTCTTCGACGATCAGCAGTTTCATGGGCAGCTCTTGGCAACGGGTGGCGACGGGCTTTATACCGCGGGTGCCAGGCCAAGGGCGCAACCTGACAAAGTTGTAATCTAGCAGTCAGTTGGCTGGCAGCGACGTCATCTTAAAGTGCTGCACAAGCGGGTTACTTATATGGGGAGAATTTCGATGGCATTGCGTACACCTCTGTTGTTGGCCGGTTGCCTGTTGGCGTTGAGTGTCGATGCGATGGCCGACGCGACACATACCTATGCGTTCGGCCAGCCGGCAACGGCGGACAAGGCCACGCGCACGGTGGACGTCACGCTGCAGGATATTGCCTTTTCGCCCAAGTCGCTGGAGGTGAAGGCCGGTGAGACCGTTCGCTTTGTATTGGTCAACAAGGGCCAGCTACTGCACGAATTCAACCTCGGTGACGCGGCGATGCACGCCGAACACCAGAAGGAAATGTTACAGATGCAGGCCAGCGGCATGCTCACCTCCACGGGGATGGGCAAGATGGACCACAGCGCCATGAGTCATGGTGATAGGGGCCATGGTGATATGGGCGGCATGAAACACGATGACCCTAACAGTGTACTGGTCGAGCCTGGTAAAACCGCCGAACTGACCTGGACCTTCACTCAGGCCACGGGCCTGGAGTTCGCCTGCAACCTGCCCGGGCATTACCAGGCGGGTATGGTCGGCAAGCTGACCGTTGAGTGAGGTGCCGCTTAAGAGCTCAGGCAAAGGCTGGTAGACTGGCGCGGTTTATTTAGCCAGGTTTCCGCCATGCATCCCGCAGCCGAACATTCGCCGCTGGGCAAGTCCAGTGAATACATCAGCACCTACACGCCTTCGTTGCTGTTCCCGATCCCTCGCGCGGCCAAGTGGGCCGAGCTTGGCCTGAGCGCCGAGACCCTGCCTTACAAAGGCGTGGATTTCTGGAACTGCTTCGAATTGTCCTGGCTGCTGCCGTCGGGCAAGCCGGTGGTGGCGATCGGTGAGTTCAGCATCCCGGCCGACTCGCCGAATATCATCGAGTCCAAGTCGTTCAAGCTGTACCTCAACTCGCTGAACCAGACCGTGTTTGCCGATATCGAAGGCCTGGAAGCGACCCTGCGCACGGACCTCAGTGCCGCTGCCGGCAAGCCGGTGAGTGTGCGTATCCGCAGCCTGGCCGAGATCGAAGCCGAAGGGGTGATGGCGCTGCCGGGTGTGTGTATCGACGACCTGGACATCAACGTCAGCGGTTACGAGCACCCGCGTCCGGAGCTGTTGCGCTGCGATGATTCGCGCGTGCTGGAGGAGAGCGTGCACAGCCACCTGCTCAAGTCCAACTGCCCGGTGACCAGCCAGCCCGACTGGGGCAGCGTGGTGGTGGAGTACCGTGGTTCGGCACTGGATCACGCCAGTTTGCTGGAATACCTGGTGAGCTTTCGCCAGCATTCGGATTTTCATGAGCAATGTGTGGAGCGCATATTCCTGGACTTGCAGCGCCTGCTGAAGCCGGAAAAATTGACGGTGTATGCGCGCTATGTGCGCCGGGGTGGGTTGGATATCAACCCGTATCGCAGTACTGAGGATGTAGCGTTCCAGAACGTGCGCCTGGCGCGCCAATAAGCCTTCACACACAACCAAAATGTGGGAGGGGGCTTGCTCCCGATTACGGATATTCAGACACAGATGTTGTGACTGACTCCGCTATCGGGGGCAAGCCCCCTCCCACATTTGGTTCTGTATCCGGCTTAGGCTTGGGTTAAATGCCGATGTTGCCCAAGGTAATCACAATATTGCGCAGTGTCCCGGCAATGCCAGGATGATCCAGTTCAAAACCTTCCACTGCCCGGTTCACATCGTCAGCGATGCTGGGTGTCTGGGTGGCCGGTTCCATTTTCAGCTGTACTTCGAACTTGGCGATCAATTCTTCCAGCGCTTCACGTTTTTCTTCAGACAGCAGCGGTTTCTGTTCCAACTGCCCGCGCAGGATCTCGACCTGTTCTTCCAGTTTTTTGCGATCAGGCATGACATTCTTCCTTTTATCGATAGGCACTGGCATAGACCGCGACACGCCGTGAAAGGTCTATGGACTGACCTGTAGATTAATCCACGGGCGCCGACTGTGCATGATCTCGATCAGGGCTTCTCGCCTTTGAGCCGGCGCAGGCTGATGTCGGCCAGACAGGTGCCGAGCTCGCCAAGGTGATCGATCACCGAGTGGACCCCCAAGCCATACAGCGCCACGGTGGCCTTGCCGCGCTTGTGCTCGCGCTCCTTGTCGCTCAGGGCCTGCCATTGTTCGGGCGCGAGGCCGCACAGCGAACCGCAGGAGGCCAGGCCGATGGTCCACAGCCCGGCGTTCAGGCCTGATTGCAGCAAGCGTGGCTCACCGCTGACCAATACGCAGCCTTCCAGGCGTTCGATGTTCAGTTCCATCAAGGCTTGCCAGCACGCATGGGGCGCAGGCCAGCGGATGGAGGAGGGCGAGGAGGCCTTGAGCCAGTTGGGCAGGGAGGCGGCCAGAGGGGTGGTGACCGAGGCGGGCAGCTCATCCAGCCAGGCGCAGGGCACACCTTGGTCCTTGAGGCTGCGCAGGCTTTTCAGCGCGCCTGGGGTGACGTGGGAGTCGGGGGATGCTGAGTCGGTGCGCGCATGGGAACCAAAGTCGACCAGGCAACCACTCAGGCCAAACAGTACGGCGGTCAAGGCGGGGCCGTCGGCGACGGCGGTCTCTGCTTGAGGCATGTGAGCATCCCTGAAATAGCTCTGACGCTATCGGTGCAGAATGACAAGGGGATGACAGTCGCGTTAATTGTAGGAATTTTGTCCATTTTCCGTATGACTCTTCTTGGTTGCTGCCTAATTGGAGACTTCCGTCATATACTGACGGCCTTATTCAGGGCATAGCGCCCATGACAGATCATTCAAGGAGCATAAAGCTATGCGCTGGAGCCACTACTTCGCTCAGCTGTCGGTGTGTGCCACTGTCCTGTTGGCCCCGTTCGCCGCCCAGGCCGCATCGGAAGATGACCCATGGGAAAGCGTCAACCGTCCGATCTTCACGTTCAACGACACCGTTGATACCTACGCCCTCAAGCCATTGGCCCAAGGGTATGAGTGGATCACGCCGCAATTTGTCGAAGACGGTATCCACAACTTCTTCCGCAATATCGGCGATGTCGGCAACCTGGCCAACAATGTGCTGCAACTCAAGCCGCACAACGCAGGCGTTGATACGGCGCGTTTGTTGGTCAACACCACCTTCGGCGTGCTGGGCTTCATTGATGTCGGCACCAAAATGGGGCTGCAACGCAGCGATGAAGACTTCGGTCAGACCCTGGGTTACTGGGGTGTGGGCAGCGGTCCCTACGTGATGCTGCCTTTGCTGGGCCCGAGCACACTGCGTGATGCACCGTCCAAATACGTCGACAGCTACACGCAACCGTATCGCTACATGAACGATATCGGCTGGCGCAACAGCACCATGGGCCTGAACATCGTCGACACCCGTGCCAGCTTGCTCGACAGTGAGAAGCTGATCACCGGCGACAAGTACACCTTCATCCGTAACGCCTACCTGCAGAACCGCGAGTTCAAGGTCAAGGATGGCAAGGTCGTCGACGACTTTTAAGCTGTGATGTTTTGAAACGAAATAAGGCGACCCCTGGAGGTCGCCTTTTTTGTGTGCGGGTTTCAGCGCATTTTCAGGATCTTCAGACCAAGCTGCTGCTCGTCCCCTGCGGTTTTAGCCCACACCACTTGCGTGTCCGCCTCCAGGCCCGCGAGCGCAGCGTGCTCCGAATCAATGCGCACGGTCAGCAGGTCACCCACAGTGAACTGGCGAGGCGCCTGTACCTGCATGCCAGAGCTGGAAAGGTCTACGCAAACCCCCGCAATCTCTTGCCCAGCGTGAATCAGTGACACATCGGCATCCACTTTCATGCGGATGAAATCACGTTTTTCAGCATAGTCGCGCTCGTGCTGGCTCATCGGTTCCGTCCTTACTTTGTGTTGTGGTTGTGCCTGTTCTTATAACTCCCGGTGATTTGCGGTGTAAAGACGCTCGGCGACCATCGGCATGAGCTTGAAACGCCTGTCGGATGGGAGTACCGTCTGCGCCTTAGAAGGGCACCTCTGCTTTACAGTTGTGCGTGGGCAAAACGCCTATGCTTTGTAGGACAGAGAGGCTAGAAAGCGAATCCAGTACGTGAGCCCGGTCATTGCCGAGCCACCTACGCCAACCTAATTCTGGCGCCGTTTGCCCACATGCAAAAAACCAGTGCCACGCTGCTGATAATCGATGACGACGAAGTAGTGCGCGCGAGCCTCGCGGCCTATTTGGAAGACAGCGGCTTCAGCGTATTGCAGGCCAGCAATGGTCAACAGGGTCTCCAGGTATTCGAGCGCGACCAGCCCGACCTCGTGATCTGCGACCTGCGCATGCCCCAGATGGGCGGCCTTGAGCTGATCCGCCAGGTGACCGAGCTTGCCCCGCAGACGCCAGTGATTGTCGTGTCCGGTGCCGGGGTCATGAACGATGCCGTCGAGGCCCTGCGCCTGGGCGCCGCCGACTACCTGATCAAGCCCCTCGAAGACCTCGCGGTACTGGAGCACTCGGTGCGCCGTGCCCTGGATCGTGCACGCCTTTTGGTCGAGAACCAGCGCTACCGCGAAAAGCTCGAAACGGCCAACCGCGAACTCGAAGCCAGCCTCAACTTGCTCCAGGAAGACCAGAACGCCGGTCGCCAGGTGCAGATGAACATGCTGCCGGTCAGCCCCTGGACCATCGACGAGTTCCAGTTCGCGCACCAGATCATCCCGTCGCTGTACCTGTCGGGAGATTTTGTCGACTACTTCCGTGTGGATGAGCGGCGCGTAGCGTTCTACCTGGCCGATGTCTCCGGGCATGGCGCGTCGTCCGCCTTTGTCACCGTGCTGTTGAAGTTCATGACCACACGGCTGCTGTTCGAATCCAAGCGCAATGGCACCTTGCCGGAGTTCACCCCGTCGCAAGTGCTGGGCCACATCAACCGGGGCCTGATCAGCTGCAAGCTGGGCAAGCACGTGACGATGGTCGGCGGCGTGATCGATGAAGAAACCGGTCTTTTGACCTACAGTATTGGCGGTCACCTGCCGATGCCTGTTTTATACACTCCTGACAGTGTGCGTTACCTGGAAGGGCGTGGCCTACCGGTCGGCTTGTTCAATGAAGCCACTTACGAAGACCACATCCTGGAGTTGCCGCCGACGTTCAGCCTCACGCTGATGTCCGACGGCATTCTGGACCTTTTGCCGGAACCTACACTCAAAGAGAAAGAAGCCGCCTTGCCCCAACGGGTCAAGTCGGCGGGCGGCAGCCTGGATGGCCTGCGGCAGGTTTTTGGATTGGCCACGCTGGGGGAGATGCCGGATGATATCGCCCTACTGGTGTTGAGCAGGAATCTTTGATGAGTACCGGAAGAATCCAGTTCGCCGAGCAAGACGGGACCTTTGTCCTGAAGTTTGTCGGTGAAGTGCGCCTGACCTTGTGTTCGGCGCTGGATGCGACGATTGAGCGGATCTTCACTGCGCTGAATTTCTCGGCGATCGTGATCGATCTGACCGAAACCCGCAGCATCGATAGCACCACCCTTGGTTTGCTGGCCAAGTTGTCCATTCTGTCGCGGCAGAAGGTCGGCCTGTTGCCTACCGTCGTCACCACCCACGAAGACATCACGCGTCTGCTGCAGTCCATGGGCTTCGATCAGGTGTTCAACATCGTTGACCGCCCGATCCCGTGCCCGGAATGCCTGACCGACCTGCCGTCCCAGGACCAGTCCGAGGAAGTGGTACGGGTCAAGGTGCTGGAAGCGCACAAGATCCTCATGGGCCTCAACGAGTCCAACCGCGAAGCCTTCCACGACCTCGTCAACGCCCTCGAGCGCCACTGATCCCTCTCATAGTTGAAATCTTGAGACCGGGGACAAAGACACAAAAAAGGGCGGCACCCTCACAGGTGCCGCCCTTTTTGCCGCTATCTGCCCTTACAGCTTGGCCGACAACAACGCCTCCAGCTTCTCCTGGTCCCGAGCAAACTGACGAATCCCCTCCGCCAGCTTCTCCGTCGCCATCGCGTCCTCGTTGGACTCCCAACGGAACTGCGCTTCAGTCATATGCACCCGCGCTTCACCGGCATGCCCTGGCGACAACTTGCGCTCCAGCTTGCCTTCATCGGCCGCCAGTTTCTCCAGCAGGTCCGGGCTGATGGTCAGGCGATCACAGCCGGCCAACTCTTCGATCTGGCTCAGGTTGCGGAAACTCGCACCCATCACCACGGTCTTGTAGCCGTTGGCCTTGTAGTAGTTGTAGATGCGCGTCACCGACTGTACGCCAGGATCATCGGAACCGGTGTAGTCGTTGCCGTTGGCCTTTTTGTACCAGTCATAGATACGGCCCACGAACGGCGAAATCAGGAACACGCCGGCTTCTGCGCAGGCCACGGCCTGAGCGAAGGAGAACAACAGCGTCAGGTTGGTCTGGATGCCTTCTTTTTCCAGCTTCTCCGCCGCGCGGATGCCTTCCCAGGTGGAAGCGATCTTGATCAGTACACGGTCACGGCCAACACCGGCTTTTTCGTACAGGTCGATCAGACGGTGCGCACGCTTGAGAATCGCGCCCTCATCGAACGACAGGCGGGCGTCCACCTCGGTGGAAATACGCCCCGGTACCACTTTGAGAATCTCTTGACCCACCGCCACCGCGAAACGGTCGCTGGCCAGGCCGACATCGCCGTTGCAGTCCTGCACACACTCGTCCAGCAGCTTGGCATAACCTGTGATCGACGCAGCTTTGAGCAGCAGGGAAGGGTTGGTGGTCGCATCCTGCGGCTTGAGCTTGGCGAGCGTTGAAAAATCGCCGGTATCGGCTACGACAGTGGTGAATTGCTTGAGTTGTTCCAGCTTGGAAGTCATGGGCGTGCTCTGTCCTATGGGTCTGGTGACATTACCCGAGCGTCGACAGGCGCTCAAGGCGCAAATGCGCTCGATCGTTTGCGCGGGTAATAAGCCTGAAAACAGCCGTTTGAGTGACCGGCCGTACTGCTCAATAGGAGGGCAAAACTGACCGCAGGTTCAACCCAACTGCCATGTGGGCAATACGGTCCCGTGATGCACAGCGTTCAAAAGGTGAGAGGGGGCTTGCTCCCGATAGCAATGTATCAGTCGAGCCATAACCCACTGACCCGCAGCAAGCCAACCAGTCAACGCCCTTCCAATAAAGCCCCTGCCTGATCCAGCAATGCCAACGGATCCGCCGCCTTATGAATATCCACCGACAACAGCTGCCTGAACCTGCGCGCCCCTGGGAAACCGGTGCCCAGCCCCAGCACATGCCGAGTGATGTGATGCATCACGCCACCACTCGCCAGATGTTCGGCAATATAAGGCCGCAATTGCGCCAGTACCTGAGCCCGACCAACCACCGGCGCCTCACTCCCGAACAACCGCTGATCCACCTCCGCCAGCAGATACGGGTTGTGATAAGCCTCGCGCCCCAGCATCACCCCATCAAACGTCTGCAAATGCTCCTGGCACTGTTCCAGCGTCTTGATCCCACCGTTAAGCACAATCTCCAACTCCGGAAAATCCCGCTTCAACTGCGCCGCCACGTCATAGCGCAACGGCGGAATGTCGCGATTCTCCTTGGGCGACAACCCCTCCAGAATCGCAATCCGCGCATGCACCGTGAAACTGGTGCAACCGGCGTCCTTCACCGTCCCGACGAAATCACACAGCTCGGCATAACTGTCACGACCGTTGATGCCGATACGATGCTTCACCGTTACTGGAATCGACACCGCATCGCGCATGGCCTTCACGCAATCGGCCACCAGGGCAGGGTGCGCCATCAGGATCGCGCCGATCATATTGTTCTGCACACGGTCGCTGGGGCAGCCGACGTTCAGGTTCACTTCGTCATAGCCGGCGGCTTCGGCCATGCGCGCGCAGGCGGCCAGGTCGGCGGGGACACTGCCACCCAATTGGAGGGCCAGAGGGTGCTCGGCTTCGTTGTGGCGCAGGAAGCGGTCATGGTCGCCGTGGAGGATCGCGCCGGTGGTGACCATCTCGGTGTAGAGCAGGGCGTGTTTGGAGAGAAGGCGCAGGAAGAACCGGCAGTGGCGGTCGGTCCAATCCATCATGGGCGCGACGGAGAAGCGGCGGGAGAGTGGGGCGGTTTCTAGGAGCATTGGGGGATCTGAGTCAGCGAGGCGAATGGGGCGCAGTTTATCAGGGATGCTTGTCGGGTACTTGGCGGGTTCTCAGGCCTAGTCACTCAATCTTCGATGACAGCCAGAGCACATGCTCGGTTACGGTTTGGGCGCAGACTTTGTGTTGACGATTTGTTGTGGCTACGATGAAGTTATTCAGATTACTTATAATCCGGCCAAAGACGATGGGGTAAATAAGCGATTGACTGCATGTCGTGGTGTTTACCCTATGGACTGACGCGGTCCACGTCATCAGCTTTCGTAAAGCCAACAAACGGGAGGTCAAAAGTTATGACCAAGAAACCCAGTCCTGAGAGGGGCGATACGGTAAACCCGGAATGCTCGGCCAAGGACTTCGCTAAGGCCAAACCAGCCAGCGAGGTGCTTGTGGGATTATTTGGCAAAGCTCAGGCGAAGGAAATGCTAAACCAAAGCGTGGCGGCCAAAGTCTTTAGCTACTAAAGAGCACGTCAATGTTCGTTTGGATGCTGATGTGCTGGAGCGATTCAGGGCTTCTGGCCCCGGGTGGCAAACGCGAGTGAACGCCGCTTTGGCCGATTGGCTCAAGACGCACACACCAGATGAGCTGAAGGCGGGTCGATAAGTAATATCCCCAAAACAATTAGCCGCCATGGGGAGGCTTTTTGCTGTCTGCTGAATTTTTGAGTGCTTTTGCAAGCCGCTCAGCCCGCATTCCGGCTCCAGCGCCTGGCGCGAATGGCTGTCACTTGGTCATCGGTGGCGAATATGCCCTGGTCGGCTTCCTTTACTGCCAGCTCGATTTGAGCGGTCAGCGTTTTTTCGTGCTCGATGTAGCCGCGAAGAACATCCATCGCCAAGTAGCTTGCCGTTTGGCCTTTGGTTTTGGCCTGGTCGGCGAGAGAGTTGGACAGGTCTTCTGGTAGATTTAGGGATATCCCAGTCATGACAGCCTCGATGATGGACGGTTGTGGGGCACCTTACACCTCGGAGCGCGGGATTGAATCGGTAGATCGTCGTGAGATGTGTCTGGGAGTGAATCGGCTGCTCCGGGTATCGTGGTCTGACCGCCCTATATCCCTATCCCGGTGGAGCTTTTTAGGTCTCATTCTACCCAGGTGGTCCTTCAAGAGGTAGGTATGAAAAAATCATTTTTTTATGAAAATGTAGTATCAAAAAAAAATTTTTCATTCACAATCTACCATTAGTATGAAATAGCCGCTGAGGAAGAATGGGGGCTATAACTAAGTTGGCTAATCAAGGAGCGAAATGTGGCAGCTATATCTGTAAGTCTGATAAATATGAAGGGTGGTGTTGGTAAAACGACACTCGCAGCTCAACTTGCACACGCTGCTGACACAAAGCGCTTGAGAATTTTGGCGGTAGATCTCGATCCTCAAGCAAATTTAAGCCAGGCTTTAATGGGCGCTAGAGGGTACGTTGATCATCTAAACCAAAAACGTCCAACAGTTGTTAATTTGTTCGAGCAGTATTTGCCGCCAAGCATTAGTACCCCCAGTCCGACTAAGTGCACAATTAATGATGTAATTATCAAGCAAGCAGGCTATTGGTCGAATACCATGTTGGACCTGATTCCTAGTAGGCTGGAGTTGTCCAATACGCTGAAAAACCCAACCGGAAAAGAGAGGAAGCTAGCTAAAGCATTAAGCACTGTGGTAGATGATTATGATTTGATTATCATTGATTGTGCACCTACGGAGTCTATTTTAACGGATGCTGCATACCATGCGAGTAGATATGCATTGGTTCCGGTGAAACCAGAATTTTTGGCAACTATTGGTTTGCCATTGTTGGCAAACTCAGTTATCGAGTTTAAAGCCGAAAACGCAGATCATTCTTTGGACATATGTGGCATTGTTTTTAATCATTCATCTTCCTATTCAGATGGTCCTGAAACTGCGGCGTCGGTCAGAGAGGTAACCAACGAGGCATCTAAGCACGGTTGGCATATATATGATACACATGTAAGATATTCGCGATCGTATGCTAAAGCTGCCCGAGAGCGTACGCCGATTGCATCGACTAGTCACGTGCGAACAAATGTTCCTAGGCAATTCTCCGCATTTTCCCAGGAGTTTTTCAAATCCATTGGAATAAACTAATTCTATGACGCCTAACGATATATTAGATTTAGAGATTTCGTTGCTTCTTTTGAAATATGGAAGGCAGCGTGTTTTACAATCAATTGCCAGGCGGGAGGGGGTGCCCGATGATGTTATTGAGCAAGAACTCAAGTTGGGCCTATTTGCGAAAGTAAGATCAAATAGGAAGAAGACAAATCCGTCTAAGCTATTTAGTATCGATTCGATTGTAACTGATAGTGGCGAAAAGTCTTTGATCTTGCGTGATCTAAATGCAAAGTTTGAAAATCGAAGGTTTCTGCCAGAGTTGAAGGACGTGAAACGGTTTTATGAACGTTACGGGGGGCGGTCAGCGTTATTAAAAACGCGAGCCGGATCTCAAGCCGTTTTATTTAGAATGTTGTCAAGCTTTGAGTTAAGTGAGCTTAAGAAGTTGACAGTCGATCCTCCGGCTCAGAACGAGTTTTCAGCTTTAGGTCTTATTTCAGATGAGATTTTAAGGCATAGCAAAAATAAAACGAATGATCAGAAAGAGTAGTATTTTTTAATTTTTTAAAGATGAGTATATCGGGGTCAGACCCTGAGGAATCCCTGGATTGAATCGGCAGGTCGTCTTGAGACGTGTCTGGGAGTGAATCGTTTGCTTTTCCTCTGCCAACTCAAAGCCGGGTATCGTGGTCTGACCCCCGATATCCCATTGAGATTTGGCTACGTTGGAAAATTAAAGCCTTTTGACGTTGAAGCTATTGCAGCCTTGGGAGCGTAGGGGGATTGTCATTTCAGGATCTGCAAACAAATCGACCTGGACGCAGTAGAGCATCAACCCCTTTCCCGTTGACGTAGAAAACAACGTATCAAAATAGCTTTTTGCATAGACTGCGAAGCGTTCGGTGTCGATGTCCTTTGCCACGCTTTCACGAACAGCCCACATGCGTGGGGAGACTTGATAGGCTCTTGTTGCGGAGACTGTTCGCTCAAAGCTGCTGGAGCCAGCCCCACGCACCAGGCCTGGATCGCCGATATTCCGGAAAAATGCAGCAGGGAAGGGCCCTCCACGACCTTGCGGTGTTCTCACATTGAAAGCCTGTGCTTTGAAGTCATAGCGGCCTAGTGTGATAACGGCGCTCCCAGTGAGGAGTCGAGGCGCGGTCTCTCCAAATTCAGCCCGGGATTGTCTGAAGGCCTCTTCGCCCGCAGATCTGCCTTCTGATGAGCGTCGACGTGCTTCGAACTCATCTTTTGGACTGTCCTCGTTTTCATCGTGAAGAAGCACATATTCCCGTGTGAATTCGGGTAAGTCATAGTTCTGAGCGAGGCCGGCAGTTACCAACACGCGATTTTTGACCTGATTGACATCTAGCGCCTTGGACTTTTGCTCTTCAGTAAGTGCTGTGGTCTCAAACGGCAAGGTCGTAAGTTTCTCGACCACAGCGGCGTTGTAGGTGTATCGGTTTTGTTTCTGAAAATGAAGTCCAGCAACGATGGCTGAGATGGAGGCGGCCATGGCGATAGAAACACCAATGACTGATTTTTTGGTTACTTTGCTCATGCTTTCCCTTTGCTCTAAGAGCCGATGCCCATCATTTTTGTCTGGCGCGAGTATGATTATCTCCAGTGACTGTATCCAGCTGGATTCCTCAGGGTCTGACCCCGATATCTGTCTTTCGACCCGCGATATCTAGGGGGCTTCGGAGTTTACTGAACTCAACTCTGTGTTGGTTGGGTTTGCCCCTCGAAACATTGCGCTATGTGTTATCGCTCTTCGGTTGTTCGCTTTCTGAATATTCCTCTTTTGGCACAACAGGAAATTTAACTTGGCCGGCAGCAGTTAATATGGCTTTTCGGCATTTTGTTGCATATCTTGTGTCGCGCTTGTTTTTCAAATACTTGGCAATGAGGAAAAGGTCAGGCGTGAATACGAGAGCTGTTGAACTTGTCGTTGCAGCAGAAATGCATTTTTTTGTGAACGGTTCTAGTCTCGCATTAATAGGCTGCAATCTGTATGGGTTGCCAAATAATACGGGTTTGGCTGGGTCATTAACTTCATCTCGCTCAAGATCCTCATGTATATTCATCGCGAGCTGACGTAGCTTATCAATATTTATTGGTTTGTTGTCTTTGCCTTCGGCCTCGCCAATTAGTCTACCTTCCTTGGATTCAAAAACAGCGTCGAATTCAGACTCGCCGTTATCAAATTGTGACACTTCGAAGCCGATTATTTTGAGGGCATCTAAAATTGCGAATTCTAATGGCTTGCCTTTCTCGAATAAAAGATTTCTAAGTCTTCCTAAGTCTTTTATTTCATCGATTATAGCTTCTTTTTGGGCTTGAACAGTTTCAAGATTTTTTTCGATTTTTAGAAGTTTCTGAGATGCTGATTTTTCTTGGTTTAATTTGTATTTGGGGTCTCTTGCCCAGTCAGGCTCAGGAGTTAATTCGGCAGAAGATCGTAAGGATTTTTCTATCGAAATAATTGATTTTATCATCCTGGATGCAAACTGCTTTGCTTCTGCTGTCCACTCACCTCCATTTTCTTCGTTTTCGTCACCAACTATAAAAGATTCAGGGTAGAAATCTATGTCAGGGAGGCATAGCAACGCGCCGTTAGAGTTTTTTGACCTATTAATAGTTCCTACTACTTTGTCGCCATGCCGGGTTAACAGGCACGGCGTCAATTCCCCTTCAATGATAGTCTTGTATGATGAGACTTTTGAGAACTCTTGCCAATAGGAAGATATAGGTTCAAAGTTTTTTTCAGAAGGTTTTATTTCTTTTCCCTTTGATATTCGTGGTTTTAGGGTTAGTGGTATTGACTGATAGTTGTCGTAGCTTGTCACGATTCTCGTGGTTTTTTGATTTTTGCCAGTCCCGGAGTATCTCTTTTCTCCTGTTGCAATACTCAATGGGGTCAGGTCACTTAAAAATACTAATACTAATTTCCCGTGCTCAGTGGCTGCTTTTATTTCTTTTCGCCAATGCTCAGATTGTGATTTTAATTTGAATGATTGATCATCCGATAAGCACGGTTTTCCTTCAAAGGTGCTCTCACGCTTATAGATGTAGTCGCTGATGTCTGGTTTAAAAAGGATTATGTCCCAGTCCAAAAGAGAAATGTCAGAGTCGAAATCACAAAATTCAGTTTCGTTATCTGCCAGTGAAAGTCCGATGGTTAATATCTTTTTGTTAGCCATGAATTATCCATTTCTTTAAAAACACAGAATTATAGTTAGGCCCAAAGCGGCTTCCAGGGCCAGTTGATTTTGATAAAGCCGTTCCTGCACTTCCGTACAGTGAGTACTCGCTCGCCATGGTATGCGACTCGTTTTGAAAAAAATCAAGCATAGCAGTGGCAACTCTCGGAATTGCGAAAGCGAGCAAAAAAAGGGAAAGGCGGCAGTGCGTGGGAGTGACTCTGGGACGAAAGTGGTACGAATGGGTGGCGAAGGTGCTGTAGTGCGCGTTCTGTGAGGCCTGTGATTTTAGTCGTTCCAATCCATCATCGGAGCGACCAAGTGATCCAGTGACCAGGCCAAATAGTCTAGGAAGTTTCCCACGCTTTTCTCAGCTTGCTCCTCAGACCACCCCTAGCTAACCTCCTCAAGCCGCTGCCAATCCAGCGGCCGGATGTGGAAGTCCGTACCAAGCTAAGACGCAATCGTCACAAACACCTACCGGCGTTTTTTTACGCCTGTATCATGTGTTTCGGCGGCTGTGCGCGGGGCACTTCGGTGCGCCGGGTCCTTAGCCCTGGTCTTCCACACCTGCGTACAGCTGCCACCCTCATGTGGAAGTGAGTTTGGCAGTTCCTGAAATAGTTAAGGAGCTTCGCCATGTACAAAGTCACACCAAATCCGCCTCATGCCTCAAACGCTGCGCTCTCTGATGTCAAGCTTCACGCTGCGGCCCAGCGTGCAATTCCTCATTACTTTCCTCTATCTGACGACAATGCACCGGTTGAGCAAGCTTGTAGCAATGTCTTCGTCGTCAACCCCAACATAGACACCGAAACCCTCCTGGCCAACGCCGCCGAAAACCTCGCCTCCGCCAACCAAATGGCCGCCACCCTGGCCTTCGACCTCGACGACCCCCTGCGCGCCCTCGCCCTGGGCATCCAACAACTAATCGACCTGAGCGCGCTACTCGTCGACCGAGCCCAGGAGCAAGTCGCGCCTGCCGCAAGCACGACCACAGTCTGACACCCACCCCGCCGCCTCACCCCAAGGCGGCAACCTGAACCCACCCTGTCACCCAACAAAATTTCATAATCCCTCGCCCCATTGAGGTCTACGATCCTCTTCGAGAGAGGCTCCCAGCACCACCAGCCCACAGGGAATTGAAAAATGATCTCCAACCTCGTCAAAGTCGTGATGATCACCGGTACGTTGCTGTTAAGCGCCTGTTCATCCTCACCCGCTGTAAACAGCGACCCGTGTTTTTCAGGCGGATGCCAGGCATTCGGTGACCACAGCCCGAGCAAAGCCGCCAAGATGAATTTTGGCGGCAGTGGGTTGGGGAGTAGTTATGGGGAGTATGGCTCGGGGTTGTTGCACGACGATTGAGGTCAGTCAGCCTGTTACGACGGTGCCCTTATGAAAAATCTGGCGGCGGGCCCGGCGGCTGATATTTTCGTGCTTGCTGGTTGCGTACATGGCGTCGAAGCGCTGGCGATCAATGTTGCCGTAGTGGGTCAGTTGTTCCAGCACCATCCGGTCGTAATCCTGCTCGATCACGAAGCGGAAAATCTCTCGGCGGTAATAGAACCCAAATTGAAACGCCAGCACCTCGGGCAGGTAGTCGGTTGGTGTGAGGAAGCAGTTTTCCAGGTCGATGGCCTTGGCAAGCGTTGGCTGCTTCAGATTGATCATCACGTTGTTGGCCCAGAAGTCCATGTGCACGACGCCTTTGCTGTGCAAGCAGTGCAGCAGTTTGAAGGACGCGGCGATCAGGCGCTGGATGTCGCGTTCCTGTTTGAGCCATGCCAGGCCATTGAGGTAGCCCTCCAGCATCTCGGTAAAGATGAAGAATTCCTGGACCAGGCCAAGCGCCGACTTTCTATAGCCGAACCCATACAAGCTGGCGACCGGGGCGCCGCGTTTCTGGGCGCCGAGGGTGTTGAGGACTTCTTCGACTGGCCAGTCGAACGCACCGTCACGTTTGGCGCGTCCGAAGGTGACTCGCCATTTTGGTCTCAGGCTATCCAGCGGTTGGGACTTGGCGAACAGGCCGTTTTCCATGCCTTTGAGTGGTGCGCTGATGCGGTCTGTCAGCTGATGCCGCGTGTCGATGAGCTCCTGAATCGCCTGCTGAGCATTTTCATCAGTATTGTCAGTGGTAAAAATCGTGGCGTTGCGATGGTTAAGTGTGGCCGAAAACTCCTGAAGCACACTTCTGTCAGGAAAACTCAAAACACGTCCTTGTCATTTCGGAAATTTATGACGGATATGTTACATGCTGCGTTTATTGGATCCAACCTGAACCTAACCTGTCTGAAGATAAAACAGTCTTCATTTCAGTGGTGCAGGCCGTTCGTTTGTGCTTTGCGCCAGGATTAATGCCCACCCTGCATCCGCCGCGCGCATAGGTATAGGCCCAGGCCGATCAGCGCCGTAGCTGCGCCAATGTACCCGGTGCTGGTCCACCCCAGCCCTGCCGTAATCGCCATCCCGCCAAACCACGGCCCCAGCGCATTCGCCAGGTTGAACGCCGCATGGTTGGATGCCGCCGCCAAACTCGGGGCTTCGTGGGCAATGTCCATCAGGCGGATTTGCAGCGGTGCGGCCAACGACACCATGGTGCCGACCAGGCCCATGCTCAGTAGCACGCCCCACAATGAAGCCGCGGCGAAGGGGAAGAACAACAACACCGCAATCGACCACACCAATATCAAACCCACGGCACGAAACTGCATGCGATCAAACAGTTTGCCGCCAGCGATGTTGCCGATGATTCCGCCCACGCCAAACGCGGCGAGGCCGAAAGGGATCCATTGCGGTGACACTTTGGTCACTTCGAGCATGGTCGGTGCCAGGTAGCTGAACACGCAAAACATCCCGGCAAAGCCGATCGCGCCGATGGACAGGGCCATCCACACTTGGGGTTTGGTGAAGGCGCGCATTTCCTTGCGCGGGTCGCTGCGTTCTTCGTCGTGGCGGTGGGGCACGAATTGCCAGACCAGGGCGATGGTGCACAGGGCAATCACGCTGACCAGCCCGAATGCCGAGCGCCAGCCCAGGTGTTGGCCGAGGAAGGTGGCGATGGGGTTGCCGAGCAGCATGGCCAGGGTCAGGCCCATCATCACCCGGGCCACGGCGCCGGCGCGTTTGTCGGTGGGCACCATGCTGGAGGCGACCACGGCGGCGATGCCGAAGTAGGCGCCGTGGGGCAGGCCGCTGATAAAGCGGAAGGCCACCAGTGAGCCGAAGCTCGGGGTAAACGCTGTGGCGAAGTTGCCTAGCGCATACAGGCCCATTAATAACAGCAGCATGTGTTTGCGCAGCAACTTGGCACCGAGGATGGCCAGCAGCGGGGCGCCGACCATCACGCCCAACGCGTAGGCGCTGATGGCGTGGCCGACCTGGGGTTCGCTTAAGCCCAGGTTCTGGGCGATGTCTGGCATCAGGCCCATGATGGCGAATTCGCCAGTACCGATTGCGAAAGCGCCCACGGCCATGGCCGCTTCCATTTTGGCGGCACTGCGCGCGGGCAGCACGTGCCCGGGTGTTTGGTGGATAGACATGGAGAGCTCTGTTGGATGAGTGCACGAAAGACAGTCGTCGATGCTACGCACGCGACGGTAAAGGTGTCTAGAACCGCCTCAGGCATGAGAGTTCCGGGCGTGTGACGCCACGTCGCGCCCGGTGCTATTGACACCTGCGGGTTAAAAGCCGCGATTTAGAGCTGTCAATTGGCCAAACAGCGCATAACGGCCTTTTGCCGTGATATTCTGCGCGCCGTCCTGGTCTAGTCTTTCCCCGGCGCGTACACCCGTATACGTCCCGGCGATTGGCTGTCGTCCAGGTAGCTGAAGCCAATAATGATAAGAAGTCAGCGCAGAAGGGACATAACAGTGAGGTCGATACGTCGGCCTTGTGTGCCCACCCTGCGACCCTGAAGAGTCAGGGCGGTAGGGCGGATGGCGTTTTATCATAGGTGCTACTGATGTTTAAGAAAGTAAACACTGCCCTGCTGGGGCTGGCTTTGTCGATGGGGATCACGTCCGTTCACGCGGAAGAGGCAAAGAAAGTCGATGTGCTGCTGATCGGCGGCGGCATCATGAGTGCCACCCTGGGTGTCTGGCTCAACGAGCTGGAACCGGACTGGTCGATGGAAATGGTCGAGCGCCTCGACGGCGTGGCCGAAGAAAGCTCCAACGGCTGGAACAACGCCGGTACCGGTCACTCGGCCCTGGCTGAGCTGAACTACACACCGGAAGACAAGAACGGCAACGTTGAGATCCCCAAAGCGGTCGAGATCAACGAAGCGTTCCAGATCTCCCGTCAGTTCTGGTCCTGGCAGGTCCAGCAGGGCGTGCTGAAGAACCCGCGTTCGTTCATCAACTCCACACCGCACATGAGCTTTGTGTGGGGCGATGACAACATCAAGTTCCTCAAGAAGCGCTACGAAGCCCTGCAGGCCAGCCCGCTGTTCGCCGGCATGCAGTACTCCGAAGACCCGGCGCAGATCGCCAAGTGGGTTCCGCTGATGATGGAAGGGCGTGACCCGAACCAGAAAATCGCGGCCACCTGGAGCCCGCTGGGTACCGACATGAACTTCGGCGAGATCACCCGCCAGTTCGTTGCCCACCTGCAAACCACACCCAAGTTCGACCTGAAACTGTCGAGCGAAGTGCAGGACATCACCAAGAACGACGACGGTTCGTGGCGTGTCAGCTACAAAAACCTGAAAGACGGGACCAAGACTGAAACCGACGCCAAGTTCGTGTTCATCGGCGCCGGCGGCGGAGCCTTGCACCTGCTGCAAAAGTCGGGCATTCCTGAAGCCAAGGAATACGCGGGCTTCCCAGTGGGCGGTTCGTTCCTGGTAACCGATAACCCAACCGTGGCCGAGCAGCACCTGGCCAAGGCCTACGGTAAAGCGTCGGTCGGTTCGCCGCCGATGTCGGTTCCGCACCTGGACACCCGTGTGCTGGATGGCAAGCGCGTGATCCTGTTTGGCCCATTCGCAACCTTCTCCACCAAGTTCCTCAAAGAAGGCTCGTACCTGGACCTGCTGACCAGCACGACCACCCACAACATCTGGCCAATGACCAAAGTCGGTATTCGTGAATACCCACTGGTCGAGTACCTTGCCGGCCAGCTGATGCTGTCGGATGACGACCGCTTCAAGGCACTGCAAGAGTACTTCCCTAACGCCAAGAAAGAAGACTGGCGCCTGTGGCAGGCCGGTCAGCGCGTGCAGATCATCAAGCGTGACGAAGAGCAGGGCGGCGTACTGAAACTCGGTACCGAAGTGGTCAGCTCCGCCGACAACACCATCGCCGGCCTGTTGGGTGCATCGCCAGGCGCGTCGACCGCGGCTCCGATCATGCTGACCGTGCTGCAGAAAGTGTTCAAGGACAAGGTCGCGACCCCTGAGTGGCAGGCAAAACTGCACCAGATCGTACCGAGCTACGGCACCAAGCTGAACGACAGCCCTGAAGCGGTTGCCAAGGAATGGGCCTACACCGCTGGCGTCCTGCAACTGATGCCACCGCCTGTAATTCCGCAAATGGCGGCTCCAAAGGCCACCGAGGCTGCCAAGCCTGCGGCCCAGCCGAGCAAGCCGGCGTCTGATCTGGCGCTGTAAAAAGCTGAGAAAAAGCCCGCTGAACCGGTGACGGTCAGCGGGCTTTTTTATGCGCGTCGTGTTTATGTACGAGGGCGCGAGCGCTCCACGGCCGGCAGTTCAACCGTGCGCTCGGCGGCGGCCAGCGCGGCCTTCAAGCCGGCCTGGTCCAACGGCACGCAATACGCAGGCTTGGCCCGCTCAAACCGCCAGCTGTCATCCAGGCCACCTGCATCCACGGCATCAAAACCGAGTTCGTCGAGCAACCGGATCACTTGTGCCTTCGCGGCGGCGTCGTCCGCGGCCACCGGCAGGGCACGGCGGTCGGGAGCGCCGTGGGGGCGGGCATCCTGTGTCAGGTCGGGGGCGAAGATCGCGTTGAACACCTTCACGACGTGTGAGTGAGGCAAGTGCTCGGCGAGCAGGCGGCTGGTGGTGGTTTCAAAGCGATCCAGCACAGGGATATGCCCGTCGCGGTTGGGGTAGTAATTATTGGCATCCATCACCGTCTTGCCTTCCAGCCATTGGGCCGGGACGCTGCGGTAATGCTCCAGGGGAATCGCTACGAGTACTACATCGCCGAACTGGGCGGCGTCTTCGGCGCTACCCACTTGCACGCCGAGTATGCCGCTCACCACGCTGCTCATGGTGTGTGGGCCGCGGGAGTTGCTCAACATCACCTCATGCCCGGCCGCCAGTGCCAGTTGAGCCACGGCGCGCCCGATAAAGCCTGCTCCAATAACGCCAATCTTCATGACTGTGCTCCTGCTGATGGGGGAGCCGTTATGATGATTGGCAACCAATGGGTGATAAATTGTCGTTCGGGTGTGGCTGTTGTTACTGGGAGTGGTGAATGATGGATCGCTTATCAAGCATGAATGCCTTCGTGACGGCGGCTGAGCTGGGCTCCTACGCGCGTGCCGCTGAGCGCCTGGGCATGTCGCCGCAGATGGTGGCCAAACATGTAGCCGCGCTGGAGTCGCGCCTGGGCGCACGCTTGCTCAACCGCACCACACGCAGACAAAGCCTGACGGAGCTGGGGAGCGCGTACTACGAACGCTGCAAACATATCCTCACAGAGGCCGAGGCTGCCGATTCGCTGGCGCAGATCATGAATGACACGCCACGCGGCAAGTTGAAAATCACCGCGCCGGTGACCTTCGGCTCCCACAGCCTGATGCCGCTGATTACCGGGTTCCTGCGTGACCATCCGGATGTGGAAATCGACCTGCACCTGACGGATCGGTTTGTCGACCTGGTGGAGGAGGGGTACGAAGCGGCGTTCCGTATCGGTCCCCTGGCAACCACCGGCCTCACGGCCAGGCCGCTGGCGCCTTACCGCCTGGTGGTCTGCGCTGCGCCGGCCTACCTGGCGGCACGCGGTACACCGCGGGTGCCGGCGGACCTCGAGCACCATGAATGCCTGGGGTACGCCTTCTGGTCGCGTCCGGCCGATCGCGAGTGGGTGTTTTTCCAGGGTACGACGCCGTACAAGGTGCAGGTGGCCAGCCGTTTGCAGATCAACGAAAGCCGGGCCTTGATGTCGGCCGCGCTGGATGGTTTCGGTATTGTCCTTGGTCCGGAGGATTTTCTGCGCGGGGCATTGGCCAGGGGCGAGTTGGTGCGGGTACTGCCGGACTTTGATGCGCCGAGCCGGTCGATGCATTTGGTCTACACCGCCAACCGGCAGCGTACGGCGAAGTTGCGACGGTTTGTCGAGGCGGTGGTTCAGCGCTTCGGTCCCGCGTGATGCCCTTACGTGCGCAGCGACCAGCGGTTTGCCGGATTAAAGAGTGAAACCCTTCTTCAACTGCTCATGCAGATGCAGCGCCAAATGGTTTGCGCTGTCGGAAAGCAAGTAAATGTGGTGTCGCGGCAAGTCCGGCAGATGCACCCCCGCAATGGTTTTAGTCAATCCAGGGGTGATTCGGCTTTCCTCAATCATGCCCACGGCCAAACCGCACATGATTGCCGCCTCTACGGCGGTCGAACTGGCGCTTTCAAGCAGGATTCGATAGTAGACCCCGTGCTCTTTCAGCGCCCGGATGGCCGAGGCTCGATAAGGGCAACCGACCAATTGCACCGCGATAGGCAGTGGGGCTTGCTCCGGGGTTTTGAACTGCTCGGAGACCACCCACACCGGCTGTATCGAGCCCAGATGTTCTCCTTGTTCCAAAGGGTGTGCGCTGACGATCAGCGCCAGGTCTATCTGTTCCCGGCTGAACATCGTCAATAGCTCGCCACTGGAACGGGCTTCCAGTTCGAGTTCCAACATTGGGTTTTCAGCAATGAGCTGCGGCAGAAAATCACGCATAAAGGCCGGGGCGTAGGAGTCGGGCAGTCCCAGGCGGATCTTTCCCTGCATGCGCTGCGGGCTCAGGGAGGCCAGCAAGCGATCGTGGCTCTTGAGGAAATCTGTCGTTTCACTGAGCAATTTTTTGCCGTACATCGTCAGCTCCACTCCCTGATTGCTGCGACTGAACAGGCGCTGGCCTACCAAGTCTTCCAGTTTTTGGATCTGTGTAGTGACGGTCGATGCGCTGCGATGGACGTGATTGGCCGCTTCGTTGAAGCGCCGAAAGCGTGCCACCGCGTGGAAGGTACGCAACAAGTCGATATTCAGTTGCTTGCTCATGATTCCTCTTTTGGGAATTACTGGTGCAGATTATTCAAATATACAAAATCATGCGGCCACCCTAGGCTTTGAGTCAAACAGGCGAGCGCAGGCACGCCGAAGTCAAACAAGAAACAGAGGGAGTCGATATGGATATCAATGAGTTGGTCGTCTCGTCACTGAAGAGCAACCATGGGGTTGTCTGCCCGATTTGGACAGTCGAAAACGCGGCCAAATACGCCGCGTCATCCGCTGATTTACTTGATCGACATCGGCAAGTCAGTGAAGAAATGCTGAGCCTGATGACCTCTTTGAATCACGAAGGCGTCACCCGGGCCGATCTTTGTGCCACGCCCTGTGGAAAGGGTGCATTGAATGAGCTTTTGCTAGCGGTGGCGGATGACCTCGTTGATTTAGTGGGCGAGGGCAGTTTGCATTACGTTGAACTGGGCCCCGAGCCGATCAAGACCTCAACGCTACTCCATTACTTGCTTGAGCACGGTACACAGTCGTTGCATTACACGGCGGTTGATATCAACGGAGCGTCGCGTGGTGTCATGCGCCGTGCGGTCGAGCCTCTGCTGTCTGCTCCCCAGAGATTTCGTTACTTGGCCACTGACTTTCGTGAGTTGTGCCGACGCCATATCGAGTGTGGACAGGACGTGACATTGATCACGATGCTGGGTTTCCAGGAAGGCAATGAGCTGCCCGATACCATCGGCCGAATCATTCGCCGAGTGGGCGGTGCGCGAACCTATATCCTTTCAGAAATGCAATTGTCGAGCCCAGAGGGCGATCAGCACATCCACCGTTTTTACGAACATGGCTGCATGAGCCGATTTTCCGATCTGGTGGGGTTGAAACTTGGCTTCGAGAAGACTGGAGACCATGAGGTCGTCATCTCGGAAATCGAGCACGACGATGATCGTTACCGCGTTGCCGTAACCTTGCTGCCGGTGAACAGCGGGCACGATGAGGGCTATCTACTGACCAATGTCTGTTTGAAATACACCCGTGAGCAGTTTATCCGCGTGCGCCAGGATTACGGTGGGTGCCGTGTCATTGGCGAGTATTGCAGTGGCGATGGAAGCGTCCTGTATCAGTTGGCGGAGTATTGCGCGCACGACCGAGTTGCCAACTGAGGGCATCATCATGAGACGACACAGTGAACTGCCCGTATTTGCCCAGGGCACGGCACGCTTGAAGTCAGCCTTGCAGGCGTCACTCTCACCGGCATCCAGGTGTAAACACCCTGGAGCATTGCTGGACACCCTGCAGCATTGGAGCGACAGCTATCTGCAAAGTGAGCGGCCGGACCTGCCGGTCTATCGCAGCCTCGCTGATTTTGGCTACACCACCTCGCCGCAGCCTATTGCCACGCCTCGGCAGTTGGCAGCGGTGGCTCAGGTTTCCGGGCTCTTCAGTGAGCAGGGGATCGTGGAGTTAAAGCGTGCGTGTTATCAACTGGAGGCGGGCTCCAGTGTCAGCGACTGGATTATTTCCAACCGGACCCGCGCGGTGACACAGTCGTCGACGCTTATTCGGGAGATGATGAACAGTCGAGCGTTTTTGCTGGCTGTGTCGCGAATTGCGGGTGTTCCGCTGGTGCCGCATCCATTGGTGCGTGCGCGCTCTCAGGTCAACTATTTCTATCCGCCTCAAACTCAGGATGCCAAGGCCCAGATCGGGATGTGGCACACCGACGGGACCAGCTTTGTACTGAATATCCTGCTGTCCGACCCCAGTGAGTACGACGGCGGCGAGTTCGTTTATTTCGATGGGCCCATACAGCGGTTCGATGTCGAAGGCTTGGGCGACCGTGTGCGCACCAGTTCAGTCAAGGCCAGCGGAGATGCGGTCTACATCTATGGAAGCAGGGTTTTCCATGGCGTGCGGCCGATTACCCGTGGCCGCCGCATGTCACTGGTGCTTTCATTCCATTGTCCCTATAGCAACGAGGATGTGAATAAGTTCTGGCATCTTGCCTCCGACGACGGTGTGCTGACGACCATCAGGCCTTGGTTCCAACTCAAGCGTGATCTGGCGCGTCCGGCCTGGGATCAATATCAGCGGTTGGGCATAGAGCCCATCACCTTCGCTGACCTGGCAGCCTTGCAGGGGGGGCGATGATGTTTCATAGCGCATCGACCGGTAAATTTTTGAAATTGCTGGTTCTTCAGGTGGTATTTGTCCTGTCATGGAGTTCCGGTTTTATCGGCGCCAAGTTGGGTGCGCAGAGTGCGGGAGCCTTCAACCTGTTGTTCTGGCGGTTTCTGCTTGTTTCTGTGTGTTTAGCGTTGTTTTTGAACGTGAGGTTGTTGAAGGTTTCCTGGGCACAGATTCGCCACTATGCCGTGATCGGGTTTCTATCGCAGTTCCTCTACCTGAGTTGCCTCTACGTAGCGATCCAAAATGGTTTGCCTCCTGGCATTGCCGCGATCATTGCAGCGCTACAGCCATTGATGACCGCTGCCTTATCGACGGGCAACGTGGGGGAGCGCAGCGGAGGCTGGCAGTGGCTGGGGTTGATGATCGGTTTTGGCGGGGTGTCGATTGTTATCTTCGGGCAGTACAACAGCGGTGGGCAAAGTGTTGGCCTGGTCATGTACCTGCTGCCATTGGTATCGGCATTGGGCCTCACGTTGGCAACCTTGTATGAGCGCCGCTCGGCACACACCCAGAGCGGTGGCTTGGTTTTGCCGTTGTTCATTCAGTCGCTGCTGACCTTGATCGGCTTCACCGCTGCCGTGTTGTACACCGATACGCTGAGCGTTCCCCATGAACCTGATGTGCTGATCTCGATTGTATGGCTGACGGTGTTTTCCACCTTTATCGCCTACTTGAGCCTATGGATGCTGCTGCGAGTCATGACCGCGACGCATGTGGCGGCGCTGGTCTACCTGGAGCCACCCGTGACGTTAGTGTGGGCGGCACTGATGTTTGGCGATGTGATTCATGCTTCGACCTACGCCGGTATCGCCGTGGTGGTCGCGGGGCTGGTGCTGGTGCGCTTCAAGCGACCGACCGTCGCTTGCACTTCTTGATGCCCTCGGGTTCAGCAATCTGACAGACACTGCCTGTTAAAAAAGTACCCAGGCCAAGCAGGAGCGCGGCTGATACACAGGGGGATTTTTTACTGGTGCAAGTGTTGGGCGTCAGCGCCCGAGGGTTTTGTATGTTGCTACGTTATGCGGCATTGGCGGCGGTCGTCGTCGCGGCATCCGGGTGTGTGCAAGAACGCGTTGTGCATGAGCGTCGGCCGGTACAGCGTGAGTATGTCGAGGTGGTTGCGCCGCAACCGCCCCCGGTGCAGGTGATTGAAGTCGAGCCACCGGTACGTGAAGGCTACGTATGGTCACGCGGTTACTGGCGCTGGGAAGGCGGACGCTATGTTGCGGTACATGGCCACTGGGAGCCGGTGCGCGAAGGTTATCGCTATGTGCATCCGCACTGGGTGCAGCGCAATGACGGGTATCACTGGCAGGTAGGGGGTTGGGTTCGCTGAGCCTCGTATCAGGAAAGCCTGCCCGTTGCCGCAACGCCGCGACTCAGGTCAGTCGTTTCATAGCCGCCGCTTTGGCGGCATTGAGATCAAAGGTGGCGGTGTATTCGCAGCCGGCCGCGTGAGCACAGCGCTCTATCAGGCAATCGGCGAAATCGGCGCCGTTGGCCGCGAATCGCCGCAGCGCCTGCCAGATGACTTCGGCATGTTCGACGGTCAATTCTCGCGTGCGCAAGAGCGTTTCCAGCACGGTGACTACATCGCTCTTCGTCGATTGGTAACAGCTTTGTAAAACCCAGACCAGTTCCACCACGGACACCAGGCTGACAAAGCCTGGCGAAAGGGTGGTGAGGGATTCGATCAGGGCGGATGCCTTGGGTGATTGAACCGGATCATCCTGGGTGACATAGCGCACCAGCACGTTGGTATCCAGCCCGATCATCCAGCCTTCGCTCCTCGCGCAGCGATGGCGCGGTTCATATCGTCAATGGAAACCTTCTCGGCAGGCTTGCGGATCAGCCCCTTGAGGTCTTGAACGGTCTTGCTCGCTGCGATGATGGAAAATTTGCCATCGTCCATTTCGACAAATTCAACGCGGTCGCCTGTTTCCAGGCCCAACGCGGTTCTGACTTGGACGGGGATGGTGATTTGCCCTTTTGAGGTGAGTGTGGCGGTCGCCATAGTAAGTATCTCCAGCATGATGCTCCTTACCTTAGGGTAAGGAATGATGGAGGACAAGATCCGTTGGTCCATGGGGTGCTCGCAGGTGTGGGTGAGTCGGCATCTTCAAACCGTAGACCCCACACTGCTGATCCGCACCCGTGCCCAGGCGCCAAAGCGATACAAACTATGACCGACCGCCAGCCTCTGCTGGCGGCGGCGCGACTGGCGCTAGCTCACTGCACCACGCGGTAGCACGGCACATACGCCGCGCCGCCCGGTAACTTCATGCGGTGCTGGGCGACGAATGCCTGTAGCAGCTCATCCAGCGGTTTCATGATGGTCGGGTCGCCGTGGATCTCGTACGGGCCGTTCTGTTCGATCAGGCGGATACCCTTGTCCTTGACGTTCCCCGCCACGATGCCCGAGAAGGCGCGACGCAGGTTCGCCGCCAACTCGTGGGGTGCCAGGGCATGGCTCAGTTGCAGGCTGGCCATGTTCTCGTGCGTCGGGTCGAACGGACGCTGGAAGCCTTCATCGATCTTCAGCAGCCAGTTGAAGTGAAACGCGTCGTTGCGCTCGCGGCGGAACTGTTTCACCGCCTTGAGGCCGACAGTCATCTGGCGCGCCACTTCGGCCGGGTCGTCGATGATGATCTGGTAGTGCGCCTGCGCCGCTTCGCCAAGGGTGGCACCGACGAACGCATGCAGTTGCTGCAGGTACGGCGCGGCCTGTTTCGGCCCGGTGAGGATGACCGGGAACGGCACATCGCGGTTGTCCGGGTGCATCAGGATGCCCAGCAGGTACAGAAATTCCTCGGCGGTACCGGCGCCGCCCGGGAAGATGATGATGCCATGGCCGACCCGCACGAAGGCTTCCAGGCGCTTCTCGATGTCCGGCAGGATTACCAGCTCATTGACGATCGGGTTGGGTGCTTCGGCGGCGATGATGCCCGGCTCGGTCAAGCCCAGGTAGCGCCCGCCGGTGATGCGTTGCTTGGCGTGGGAAATGGTCGCGCCCTTCATCGGACCTTTCATCACACCGGGACCGCAACCGGTGCAGACGTCGAGGCTGCGCAGGCCCAGTTCGTGGCCGACCTTCTTGGTGTATTTGTATTCTTCGGTATTGATCGAATGCCCGCCCCAGCACACCACGATCTTCGGTTCGACGCCCGGGCGCAGCGTGCGGGCGTTGCGCAGCAGGTGGAACACGTAGTCGGTGATGCCCTGGGAATTGCTCAGGTCGATGCGCTGGCTGTCCAGCTCGTTCTCGGTGTAGACGATGTCGCGCAGGGCGCTGAACAACATCTCACGGGTGCTGGCGATCATTTCGCCGTCGACGAACGCGTCGGCGGGAGCGTTCAACAGTTCCAGGCGCACGCCTCGGTCCTGCTGGTGGATGCGTACTTCAAAGTCTTTGTAGGCGTCGAGGATGGTCTTGGCGTTATCGATGTGCGCGCCGGTGTTGAGGATTGCCAGGGCGCACTGGCGGAACAGGGTGTAGATGCTGCCGGTGCCGGCTTCGCTCAGTTGCTGGACTTCACGTTGGGACAGGGTTTCGAGGCTGCCCTTGGGGCTGACGGAGGCGTTGATGACTTGACGTTGGGGCATTCTGATTCCTTGAAAGCGCAGCCACCGCGCCCTGTGAGGCGCGATGGCTTGAGATGGTGGGCGCGGATTGAAGCGCACGAGCCGAATATTTACCTCAGGTGCAAGGCCGAGCGCAAATACCGTCCAACACCATCATGCCGCAGAACTTACTGAATCAGCTTCCAGTTTTTGTAGAAAACCCGACGCAGGGTAAAGACCATTCCGGCAAACCCCGCGATCACGGCATTCAGCACCCGCGGTAACCGGGTAGGCCGCACGATATCGATAAACAGGCAGTAGCGTTTGGCGTCGTTCTTGTTGAAGGACGCATGCATCAGCGTGTCATCAAAGATAAACAGCGGGTCGTCGTGCCAGTAGTGTTTGTGCTTGCCCACCTGGATATACACGCCCTCGTGATGAGGCGCCGGCGCCATGTTGTAGAGCACACGGAACATCATGCGCAGGGGGCCGAAGTGAAACGAGGTGGAGCGGTTTTCGTTGAACACCGACACGCCGATGGTCTTCACGAACGGCAGTTTTTTGCGCAGCTCAGGAATATCCAGCGTGGTTTCAATCGGGCGCCCGTACCACTGGAAAAACAACATGCCGCGCTTCTTCTCGGCCATGCGCGTATCCAGGTAACCGATGATTTCATCTTTATGGGCCATCGCATCGTCGAGCACCTGTTGCAGGTCTTCACGCCAGGCGGGCGGCAGGTCGCTCATCGTATAAACATGGCGATTGCGCGAACTCAGCAGGTCGAACAGCGTGTTGAACGGTGCCAGCAACCAGGTGTTGCGGCCACTGCCGATAAAGTATTTCTTGAACGTGGGTGTGTCATACAGGCCGTTACGCAGGAAGTCATAAATACCGCAGATCAGCACCAGGCAGAGGAATACCAGCGTGGTTTCGGGGAATACATCAATGATCAGCAGGACGCCGAGTACCCAGGCGATCGATACCGCTTTTTTACGCAAGGCCAGCGTGTTCATGCAACTTCGCTCCAGCAGGACGCCATTCGACAGGTCCGTATCCGTGGCCGCGAGTGGTGGGGTTTTGAAACATGTTGAAATAATTGCGTCATGATAAGCCGTTCTGCGTTGCAATGGCGTTTTTAAATAGGGCGAAATTGTGAAGGCTTTTCACACTTTTCAAGCCTTGCCAGCCGTGTGTGGATTGGATTTTGTAAACAGAAGATTTGCGACTATCGTGACGCTTCGGTTTTTCGGACGTCATAGACCGGTACGATTGAAGTTGAACGGCCACCACTGGCCTTCGGCACCTTGGAAGAGGCAGAGATTTTATGATCATCAAACCGCGGGTTCGTGGCTTTATCTGTGTGACCGCTCACCCTGTTGGCTGTGAAGCGAACGTCAAGGAACAGATTGACTACGTGACTCAACACGGAATCATCGCAGGCGGCCCTAAAAAGGTGCTGGTCCTCGGCGCTTCCACCGGCTACGGCCTGGCCGCGCGCATCAGTGCTGCGTTTGGCTGCGGCGCCGACACCCTGGGCGTGTTTTTTGAGAAAGAAGGCGAAGAAGGCAAGCTCAGCTCCGCCGGCTGGTACAACAGCGCCGCGTTCGAGAAGTTCGCTGTTGAAAAAGGCCTGTACGCCAAGAGCATCAACGGCGACGCGTTCTCTGATGAGATCAAGCGCCTGACCATCGAGACCATCAAGAAAGACCTGGGCAAGATCGACCTGGTGGTCTACAGCCTGGCCGCGCCACGCCGTACCGATCCGCAAGGCGTGGTGCACACTTCCACCCTCAAGCCGATCGGCAAGGCCGTAACCCTGCGCGGTATCAACACCGACAAGGGCGTTGTGGTCGACACCACCCTTGAGCCAGCGACCCAGGAAGAAATCGACGGCACCGTGAAAGTCATGGGCGGTGAAGACTGGCAACTGTGGATCGACGCCCTGCGTGACGCCGACGTTTTGGCCGAAGGTGCCAAGACCACCGCATTCACCTACCTCGGTGAGAAGCTGACCCAGGACATCTACTGGAACGGCTCCATCGGCGAAGCCAAGAAAGACCTGGACAAGAAAGTCCTGACCCTGCGCGACAACCTCGCCGCGCTCAAGGGCGACGCCCGCGTGTCGGTGCTCAAGGCCGTGGTCACCCAGGCCAGCTCGGCGATCCCGATTATGCCGTTGTACCTGTCGCTGCTGTTTCGCGTGATGAAAGAGCAGGGCACCCATGAAGGCTGCATCGAGCAAGTCTACGGGCTGTTCAAGGACAGCCTGTATGGCAGCGAGCCGAAACTCGACGCCGATGGTCGTCTGCGTGCCGACTTGGCCGAACTGGAACCGAAAGTCCAGGACGCCGTGGCAGCCCTGTGGAACCAGGTCACCGACGAGAACGTCAACGAGATCAGCGATTTTGCCGGCTACAAGGCGGAGTTCCTGCGCTTGTTCGGTTTTGAAATCGACGGTGTGGACTATGAGGCGGATGTGAATCCGACCGTCAAGATCAATGGCCTGATTCAGGCCTGAACACCGTTGTAAAAAATGTGGGAGGGGCACCGCCCCTTCCACATTTGCTTTGTGTGCGTTTTCAGAAGTTTCTTACGCTTCAGCGCGCCCACTTCTCCATGACGAAATCAACAAAGGCCCGCAGCTTCGGCAGCCGGTAACGGTCCTGGCCATACAGCAAGTGCATGGGGCGGCTTGGCAGTTGATAGTGGTTCAGCAAGGCCACCAGCTTGCCGCTCTGCAGGTCCGGCTGCACCAGCGCATCGGGCAGCATGACGATGCCCATGCCTTGCACCGCCACCTGGCGCAGGGCCTGTGAGCTGTTGATGGTCAGCGAGCCGGACACCGGGATTTCCACTTCACCTGCTGCGTCGGTCATGCGCCACAGTTTGTCGGCATCGCGCCAATCATCGGTGGAAGGGTAGGCGAACGCCAGGCAATCGTGCTGTTGCAGGTCTTCGGGCGTTTGCGGCGTGCCGTGCCGGGCCAGGTACTCCGGCGAGGCGCACAGGGTGATGGTGTAGTCCTGCATCGGTCGGGCAATCAAGCTTGACGGCTCCAACTCACCCAGGCGGATCGCCGCGTCAAAGCCGCTATCGACCAGGTCCATGCGTTCGTTGCCGAGGACCACATACAACTTGATCTGCGGATAGCGTCGGGAAAACTCACTCAACGCCGGCGCCAGGCGTTCGGTGCCAAATGCCGGTGGGGCGGTGATCCGCAGCGTGCCCTTGGGCACGTCGCTGTGGGCCTGCTCGGCCAATTGCTCGGAGTCCGCCACCAGGCCCAGCACCTCCAGGCAGCGCTGATAATACTGGCCGCCAAATTCCGTCAGGCTTTGTTTGCGCGTGGTGCGCTTGAGCAGGCTGACGCCCAGGCGCTGCTCCAGGGCGCGCAGGTGGTTGCCGACCATGGTGGTCGACATGCCGCAGGCATAGGCAGCCGCGGTCATGCTGCCGGTCTCTACTACTTTTACGTACACCGACATTGCCTGGAACAAATCCATTATCAAGCCCTGGTTTAAAGTCATTGCAGTAAAGCGCAGTTTATCCAGCTGGGGTGGCTAACGATACTTCGATCATCCCTTAACGATGCACTGGAGCCCGCCGTCATGACCGCCGCCTGCCTGATGACCACCTACCAACCCTTGGCCTTGAGCTTCACCCGTGGCCTGGGTACGCGCCTGTGGGATCAGCAGGGCCGCGAATACCTGGACGCGGTGGCGGGGGTGGCGGTGACTAATGTCGGGCATTCCCACCCGAAACTGGTGACGGCCATCAGCGAACAGGCTGGGCTTTTGCTGCACACGTCCAACCTCTACAGCATCGACTGGCAGCAACGGCTGGCCCAGCGTCTTGCGCAACTGTCTGGCCTGGACCGCGCCTTTTTCAACAACTCCGGCGCCGAAGCCAACGAGACAGCGCTGAAACTGGCGCGGCTGCACGGCTGGAAAAAAGGCATCGAAGAACCGTTGGTGGTGGTGATGGAAAACGCCTTTCATGGGCGCACTCTCGGCACCATGGCGGCCAGCGATGGGCCGTCGGTGCGCCTGGGTTTTCAGCGGTTGCCGGGGGATTTTCTCAAGGTCAGGTTTGGCGATCTGGCGGCGATTGAAGCCATCACCCAGTCGTATGGCGCGCGCATCGCTGCGGTGTTGCTGGAGCCGATCCAGGGCGAAAGCGGCGTATTACCTGCCCCAGCGGGTTACCTGCAAGCCCTGCGCGATCACTGCACGCGCCACGGCTGGTTGATGATGCTCGATGAAATCCAGACCGGCATCGGCCGCACCGGCGCCTGGTTCGCCTTCCAGCACGAAGGCATCGTGCCGGACGTGATGACCCTGGCCAAAGGCCTCGGCAACGGCGTGCCCATCGGCGCCTGTCTGGCCCGGGCCGCAGTCGCCCGGTTGTTCACCCCGGGCAGTCACGGCAGTACCTTCGGCGGCAATCCGCTGGCCTGTCGGGTGGGCTGCACCGTGCTGGAGATCATCGAAGAGCAAGGCCTGCTGCACAACGCCGCGCTACAAGGCGAGCGCCTGCTGGCGCGCTTGCGGATGGAGTTGGATGAGCACCCACAGGTGCTGGCGATTCGGGGGCAGGGCTTGATGATCGGCATCGAACTGGCGACCCCTTATCGCGATCTGGCCCAGCGTGCGGCCCAGGAGCATGGGCTGTTGATCAACGTGACGCGGGGCAAGGTCATTCGCCTGCTGCCGCCCTTGACCCTGGAGGCCAAGGAGGTGGAGATGATCGTGCGGGCCATCACTCGCCTGCTGAACTGACAGGAAAGTCCATGGGCCCATTCAACCATTCCTGGTTCATCGTCTCGGTGTCCCCCAGATACTCCAGCAACCACGCCATGGCCGGAGACAGCTTGTCCTGGGCCCAGGCCACGCAGGAGGGGCTGGCGGGGAAGGGCCGGGTCAATTGCAGCGCCACCAGCTCGCCGCGTTCGATCCACGGCAGTACCTGATGCGCCGGTGCCATGCCGACACACAGGCCATCGCGCAGGCAGTCAAGGGCTGACGCCCAGTTCGGCACCACCAGGCGACGCTGGTTATCCAGGGTCCAGGTGTCGCGCTTGGGCAGGTTGCGCGAGGTGTCGGTCATGCACAGCGAAGCAAACGGACGCAACTGGTCGTCATTGAGCAGACCTTCGACCGTTGCCAATGGATGCTTCGCACTGACCACACACAGCCAGTTCAGCAGCCCCATGTCCCTAAAGGTGAAGCGGCTGGCGACCGGCACTGCGCTGGTGGCGCCGATCACGATATCGGTGCGCTCGTCGGCCAGGGCGTCCCAAACGCCGTTGTACACCTCGTATTCGAGCAGCAATTCCACTTCGGGAAACTGTCGATAGAAGTCCAGCACCAACTGTCGGCAGCGCTGGGGTTTGACGATGGAGTCCACCGCCACCTTCAACTGGCCGCTCCAGCCGTTGGCCACCTGCTGGCACAAGCGCCGCGTGCCGAGCATTTTTTTCATCACGCCACGGGCTTCATCGATAAACAGGCGACCGGCGGGGGTCAGTTCGACGTCGCGATGGCGCCGCACAAACAACGGCACCGCCAGCCATTCTTCAATCTGGCGTACGGTATAGCTGATGGCCGACGGCACGCGGTGCAATTCCTGGGCGGCGGCGCTGAAACTGCCATGGCGCGCCACCGCATCGACTACATCCAGGGAATATTCAGACCACATAGGGGCTGCCTTCAAAATTTTTGAACAAGTTGTCCAATTATTATCGCTTCACACAAAATATGTCAGCTTCATAATGAGCGCCAGTCAGCAAATAGTTTGATGGCAGAGTTCACAAAGGCTTCAATGAAAAATTCTTTTGGTTTCACTGGGTACCTGGCGGGGCTGAGCATGCTCGGTTATCTGGCCATGGACATGTACTTGCCGGCGTTCGGCGCCATGGGCGAGCAGTTGCAGATTGGTGCTGGCGCGGTGGGCGCCAGCTTGAGCATCTTCCTCGCCGGCTTTGCGCTGGGGCAGTTGTTGTGGGGGCCGTTGTCCGACCGACTGGGGCGCAAACCGATTCTGCTCGCGGGTCTGAGTCTGTTCGTGCTGGGCTGCGCCGGAATGTTCTGGGTCGAGACGGCGCCGCAGTTGCTGGCCTTGCGCTTTATGCAGGCGATTGGTGTGTGCTCCGCTGCCGTGAGCTGGCAAGCACTGGTGATCGATCGTTACCCGGCCGACAAGGCGCACCGGGTGTTCGCCAGCATCATGCCACTGATGTCGCTGTCACCGGCCCTGGCACCGCTGTTGGGGGCGATGGTGTTGAATCACTTGGGCTGGCAGGCGATTTTCGGGGTGTTGCTGGGGGTGTCACTGCTGTTGCTGTTGCCGACTTTACTCCTGCGCCGTGTGCCGAAAAACGTGACGCAAACGCCGTCGCGCCTCGGTTATGCGCAGTTGCTCAAGTCTCGGGTGTTCACCGGCAACGTGATGATCTTCGCTGCCTGCTCCGCCAGTTTCTTCGCCTGGCTGACTGCTTCGCCGTTCATCCTTGGCGACATGGGCTACAGCCCGAATGACATTGGCTTGAGCTATGTACCGCCGACCCTGGCGTTTCTGGTGGGGGGCTACAGCTGTCGCAGTGCCTTGCAGCGTTTCCAGGGCAAGACATTGCTGCCTTGGTTGCTGGTGGCTTATTGCATCAGCATGGTGGTGCTGTATCTGGTCGCCACCTTGAGCGTGCCGACTCTCACCACCTTACTGATTCCGTTCTGCCTGATGGCGCTGGTCAACGGCGCCAGTTACCCGATCGTGGTAGCGAATGCGCTGATGCCCTTTTCGGAAAATTCCGGCAAGGCCGCAGCGCTGCAAAACACCCTGCAGTTGGGGCTGTGCTTTCTCAGCAGCCTGCTGGTGTCATCGATGATCGAGCAGCCGCTGTTGATTACGGTGATTGTAATGCTGGCGACTGCGCCACTTGCGGTGTTGGGGTACTGGTTGGCGCGGCCGAAAAACCGTCCTTGCGAACCGGCCAACGCCTGAGCTGACAATGCGCTCAAAAATGTGGGAGGGGGCTTGCTACCCGTTTTGGCTCATCACGGCCAGGTTGTTTTTGTAACGCCGATGGAGGGTATTTTGTTCGACATATTGTATACAACTCTATGGACATACAGTCCTAAGATTGCATACAGTGGCCGCACAACAAAAACAGAGACCCCCTCACCATGACTATTCCGAAGGCGTCACAGCGGCCAGAAGATGAGAATCTCGGCGTCGCCGCCAACATGGCTTACGGCCTGCAGCATGTGCTCACCATGTACGGCGGCATCGTCGCCGTCCCCTTGATCGTCGGTCAGGCGGCCGGGCTGTCTCCGGCGGATATCGGCCTGTTGATCGCGGCGTCGCTGTTTGCCGGTGGCCTGGCAACTCTGTTGCAAACCCTTGGCCTGCCGTTCTTTGGCTGCCAGTTGCCGCTGGTGCAGGGTGTGTCGTTTGCCGGTGTGGCTACCATGGTGGCGATTGTCGGCGGCGACGGTGCAGGCGGGGTGCCAGCGATTCTCGGGGCGGTGATGGCAGCGTCGTTTATCGGGTTGCTGATCACGCCGGTGTTCTCGAGGATCACCCAGTTTTTCCCACCGTTGGTGACCGGTATTGTGATCACGACCATTGGCCTGACCCTGATGCCGGTTGCCGCGCGCTGGGCCATGGGCGGCAACAGCCGCGCGGCGGATTTTGGCAGCATGGCCAATATTGGCCTGGCCGCATTGACCCTGTTGCTGGTGTTGCTGCTGAGCAAGATCGGCAGCGCGACGATTTCGCGCTTGTCGATCCTGCTGGCGATGGTGATCGGCACGTTGATTGCGGTGTTCCTCGGCATGGCGGACTTCTCGGGCGTGGCCCAAGGGCCGATGTTCGGTTTCCCCACGCCTTTTCATTTCGGCATGCCGACCTTTCACATCGCTGCGATCATTTCCATGTGCATCGTGGTGATGGTGACCCTGGTGGAAACCTCCGCCGACATCCTGGCCGTGGGCGAAATCATCGATACCAAGGTCGACTCCAAACGCCTGGGCAATGGCTTGCGCGCCGATATGCTGTCGAGCATGTTCGCGCCGATCTTTGGCTCGTTCACCCAGAGCGCGTTCGCCCAGAACGTCGGCCTGGTGGCGGTGACCGGGGTGAAGAGTCGCTTCGTGGTCGCCACCGGTGGGCTGTTCCTGGTGATCCTCGGCCTGCTGCCGTTCATGGGCCGGGTGATTGCGGCGGTGCCGACCTCGGTGCTGGGTGGTGCCGGGATCGTGCTGTTCGGCACGGTGGCGGCCAGTGGTATTCGTACCTTGTCCAAGGTCGATTACCGCAACAACATGAACCTGATCATCGTCGCCACTTCCATCGGTTTTGGCATGATCCCCATCGCCGCGCCGAGTTTCTACGATCACTTCCCCAATTGGTTCGCGACGATTTTCCACTCGGGCATCAGCTCGTCGGCGATCATGGCGATCCTGCTGAACCTGGCGTTCAACCATTTCACGGCGGGCAACTCGGACCAGCAGTCGGTATTTGTCGCGGGGACCGAACGCAGCCTGTGCTTCCACGAAGTGGCGGCGCTGCGTGATGGCGATTACTTCAGGGGCGGCAAGTTGTTCGATGCCGAGGGGAAGGAAATTCCTTTAGTCGCAGATGTGCCGACGAGGACAGCAAAGGCTGAAACCAGCGAGGTCTAAATGTGGGAGGGGGGCAATCCCCCCCACATTGCACTCAACCGGCCTTGAGTTCCGGGTGCATCACCGAACACGCCTCATCCAGAAACTTCACCACAGTGCCCATGCATGCCTGGCGCTCTTCCACATGGGGCATGTGGCTGGAGTCTTCAAACAGCGCCCAGCGCACATCGGCGATCTCATCCAGGAACGGCTTGACCACCAGCGGCGTGGCCTCGTCATGCCGGCCGGAGATGACCAGGGTCGGTACCTTGATTGCCGACAGGCGGCCGATGGACGTCCAATCCTTCAAACTGCCGATGACATGAAACTCAGTCGGACCGCTCATGGCGTGGTACACCGTGGGGTCCGAATCGACCTGAGCGAAGGTGCGCGCCACTTCCTCCGGCCACGGGTTGACGCGGCATACATGCTGGTCATAGAACACCCGCGAGGCGGCGAGGTATTCCGGGGCCTGGTAGGTGCCGGCGGCTTCATGCTTGAGCAGGGTTTCATGCACACCTTCAGGCAACAATTTGCGCAGGCGGTTGGCTTCGCTGACCCAGGTGCGCATGCAGGTCGGTGAGTTGGCCGGGATAAACGCGCGCAGCCCCTTGGGTTGCAAAATGGCGTGTTCACTGCCGAGCATGCCGCCCCAGGACTGGCCGAGGATCGCGTAGTTATCGCTGATCCGCAGATGGTCCAGCAGGTTGTTCAGCTCGGCCAGGAACAGCTCGACGGTCCAGAACGATGGGGCTTTATCAGGCAAGTGCGTCGAGCGCCCATTTCCCAACTGGTCGTAGTGAATGACCGCGTGCCCACTGGCCGCGACATCCTTGAAGGCGTCGACATAGTCGTGGGTGCAGCCGGGGCCGCCGTGGATGATCACCAGCGGTGTACGGCCGCTGGCCAGGTCGCCGGTGACGCGGTACCAGGTCTGGTAGTCGCCAAATGCCGCATACCCTTCGCGGATTTTTTCGATGAAGTCCATTTCGTACCCTGCTCTGAAAAAAAGGATCAGAGCCACGATAATCTGCACGGGGCATTTAAGTAACTAGCAAAACAGCTAGGTTTTGCCGGTGAATCAGTCTTCGAGCAAGCGGTAGTGTGTGGCGCGAACCACCGCCTGTACGCGGTTCTTGGCCCCCAGTTTGTGCATCGCCGAGGCCAGGTGCAGGCTGACCACCGCCAGTGAGCGGCTCAACTGCGTGGCAATTTGCGCAGCGGTGAGGCCTTCGGCGGCCCATTTGAGGCATTCGCGCTCGCGCTTGGTCAGGTGGATGTATGGATAGGTGCGCAATTCTTTGCTGAACAACGGATAGGCCGCTTCCTGCAAGGCGTGGGAAATCACGCTGAACTCCGACAGCGTCTGCTGCGCATCCTGCAACACGCTGCTGGCCTTGCCGGTGCGCAGGCCGGTCAGCGATGCAAAACCGCCACGGGGCAGGTGGATCGGCACGCTGACACCGCAGGTCAGTTGCTGGTCGTGCAGGTAGGAAGATACGGGGGCGTGGCACGGATCGATGATTTTCTGCAGCGGCGTATCCGTCTTGGCCTCATAAGACCACACGAACGGCGACACCGTGCTCAGGGCCAGATGCTGCACCGGATCGATCTGGTAGAACCCTTTGCCGCACCATAATGCATGCCAGTCGGGCGGGGTATTGCGCAGTTCCAGCACCGACGGGGTGATCAATGCACCGTCCTGGTCAGTCGGCACCGGGGTGTAGTCGTACACCAAGGCATCGAAGCCCAGCTGTTGGGCGAGCAGGAAAGTGTTGTCCATCTGCTCGTCCAGGCTCCTGCCCGGCATCAGACGAGTATTGAAGGCAGTTAGCTTGGCCAGCATCCGTTCTGCTCCCGAAGTCATTTGAATCTCCACGTGCTGCAAGTAGAATGCCACGCCCCGGCGAAGGACTGCCAGGCCAAACCTATAAGAACTGCTAGGTTATGGACGCGCGGCATCCTCGGTAGTGTTGACCTGTAAACGGCCGCTACCCCGCCAGGCCGATACAACACAAGGAATGTATGCATGTGGCGTGAAATTGCCCCCGACCAGCGGTACAACGTACAGGTCGACGGCCACAACCTCGTGGTCTACAGCTTTGGCGAAGGCGATGAGGTGTTGCTGTGCCTCAACGGCGGCCCGGGCCTGCCGTGTGACTACCTGCGCGACGCCCATGGCTGGCTCAAAGAACATAACCTGCGAGTGGTTGCATTCGACCAGCTTGGTACAGGGGCATCAGCCAGACCGACCGATGTTTCGCTGTGGGAAATCCGCCGTTATGTCGAAGAAGTCGAAACCGTGCGCCAGGCACTGGGTCTGGGCCGTGTGCATCTGCTCGGGCATTCCTGGGGCGGCTGGCTGGGTATCGAGTACGCCGTCCATTACCCCGACATCCTGAAAAGCCTGATCCTGGAAAACACCGTCGGCGACATTCCGCACCTGTCCCAGGAGCTTGAACGCCTGCGTGGCGCATTGGGCAGCGAAACCGTGGCGATGATGCAACGCCATGAGGCCATGGGTACCCTTGACCATCCGCAGTACCAGGCGGCGATCACCTTGCTCAACTATCGCCATGTGTGTCGCCTCGACGAGTGGCCCGAGCCGGTCAAGCGTTCCCTCGGCGACTGGAACATGGGCCCCTATGAAACCATGCAGGGGCCCAACGAATTTCTTTACGTCGGCAACCTCAAGGACTGGAACCGCCTCAAGGAAATGGCGGATTTCAGCATGCCGATCCTGATCACCACCGGCCAGCATGACGAACTCACCCCTGCCTGCGCGATGCGCATGAAGATGGCCGCCCGCCACGCCGAACTGCACGTATTTCCCAACAGCAGCCATATGCCGTTCTATGAAGAACCCCAGGCGTATTTTCCGGTGCTGCTGGACTTTCTCGCTCGTCATCGAGGCTGACGGATGAACCTGGCGCGTTATCGTTTTGTACTGTCCCGGCCGCTGCAATTGCTGCCGGTGCTGTTCGGCATCAGCCTGATCACCTTTGTGCTGGTGCGTTCGATCCCGGGCGACCCGGCACGGGCGTTGCTCGGCTCGCGCAGCACGCCGGACGCCTTGCTGAAAATCCGCGCCCAATATGGTCTCGATCAGCCTTTGTGGCTGCAATACTTCTACTTCCTGAAGAACCTCCTCCAGGGTGATCTCGGCAATTCCCTGCTGTACAAGGTCGATGCGCTGAAGCTGATTGTGACTCGCATCGAACCGACCCTGGTGCTGGTGCTCGGCAGCGTCGTGCTGGCCCTGCTGATCGCGGTGCCACTGGCGACGCTGGCGGCGCGCAATAAAGGCGGCTGGACGGATAACCTGATTCGCGTGTTCACCACCGTCGGGCTGGGCATGCCGGCGTTCTGGCTGGGCTTGATGCTGATTTTGTTGTTCAGCGTGCAATGGGGCCTGTTCCCGGTGTCCGGCTACGGGCGGAGCGGGTTGGACAAGGCGCACCATATGGTATTGCCGTGCCTGACCATCGCCCTGGCGCTGTCGGCGGTGCTGGTGCGCAACCTGCGCGCCAGTATGTTGATGCAATTGCAGGCCGATCACGTCACCGCTGCGCGGGCGCGCGGCCTGTCTGAGGCGGCGGTGTTTCGCCGGCATGTGTTGCCCAACGCCCTGGTGCCGACGGTCAACTTGCTGGCGGTGAATATCGGCTGGCTGATCAGCGGCACGGTAGTGATCGAGAGCCTGTTCGCCATTCCCGGCATCGGCCAATTGCTGGTGCGCGGCATCTTTACCCGCGATTACATGGTGGTGCAGGGCGTGGCCATGGTGCTGGCCTGCGCGACGGTGGCGGTCAACTTCATCGCGGACGTGGTGACCGTAGCCCTCGACCCACGGGTGAAGATGCAATGACCAGCCGCCCAGTGATTGCCCCGTGGCGCTTGCGCCTGCGTTTTGGTTTTCGCAATGGCCGGCTCACGGCGGCGTGGGGGCTGTTGATCCTGCTGGGGTGGTTGGGCCTGGCGCTGTTTGCGCCGTGGATAGCGCCTTATGACCCGATTGCGCAAAACACCGATATCAGTCTGCTGGGCCCCAGCCTGGCCCATCCATTCGGCACCGATAACTACGGCCGCGACATTCTTTCGCGGGTGATCTGGGGCGCGCGCATCGATTTGCAACTGGCGGTGCTCGGGGTGATCTTCCCGTTCATGATCGGGACGTTCGTGGGCGCGGTGTCCGGCTACATCGGCGGGCGTTTCGACAGTGTCTGCATGCGTGTGATCGATGTGGTGCTGGCGTTCCCATTCCTGGTGCTGATGCTGGCGATCATGGCCATCCTCGGTCCGGGGTTGCAGAGCTTCTATATCGCCATGGCGCTGGTGGGTTGGGTCTCGTATGCGCGGTTGATTCGCTCGCAAATCCTGGTGCTCAAGGAGAGCGACTTCGCCCTGGCCGCCAAGAGCCTGGGCTTTGGCCATGGGCGCATTCTGTTCCGGCATTTGCTGCCGAACGCGATGTTCGGCTCGATTGTGTTTTCCATGTCCGACGCCGTGCTGGTGCTGCTCAACGGCGCGGCTGTGAGCTACCTGGGCCTGGGTGTACAACCGCCGACCGCCGAGTGGGGCACCATGGTCGCCGAAGGCCAGGCGTTCATTACCACGGCCTGGTGGCTCTGCACGTTTCCCGGCTTGGCCATCGTGACCCTGGCCATGGGCTTCAGCCTGTTGGCGGACGGCGTGGCGCACGTATTGGGGGATCGTTCATGAGCCTGCTGCACGTGCGTGACCTGAGTGTGATCGCCAACAATGCCGGGCGTGAGGTGACCCTGGTCGACCGCGTGTCGTTTGACCTGGCCGAAGGCGAAATCCTTGGCCTGGTGGGCGAGAGCGGTTCGGGCAAGACCATGGCGTGTCGTGGCCTGATGCGTCTGCTGCCGTCGCCCAACCTGCGGGTGCAAGGCGCTGCGGTGCGCCTGGCCGGCCAGGATCTTCTGCAATTGGACGATGCCGGCATGCGTGCGGTGCGCGGCGGGCAACTGGGCATGATTTTCCAGAACCCCAGCAGCCACCTCGACCCGCTGATGCGCATCGGTGAGCAGATCGCCGAGGGCATCCGCCTGCACCAGGGCGCTTCGAAAAAACACGCGCGTTTGCAGGCCATCGATGTGCTGCGCCAGGTGGGCATTCCCGATCCGAAGGCGCGCGTCGACAATTATCCCCACGAGTTTTCCGGCGGCATGCGCCAGCGCGCGATGATCGCGGTGGCGCTGGGCTGCAACCCCAAGGTGCTGATCGCCGACGAGCCGACCACGGCCCTGGACGTGACCGTGCAGGCGCAGATTTTGCGGCTGTTGCTGGACCTGCGCGATCAGCGTGGCCTGTCGATCATCATGATCACCCATGACCTGGGGGTGGTGGCGCAAACCTGCGACTCCATTGCCGTGATGTACGCCGGCCGCCTGTGTGAACACGGCAGCAAGTACGACGTGCTGGCCCATCCGCAACACCCGTACACCGCCGGCCTGATCGACTGCCAGCCGGCCCACAGCAGCGGCCATGCCTTGCTGCGCACCATTGTCGGCCAGCCGCCGTTGCTCGACGCGTTGCCCGAAGGCTGTCGGTTCAACCCGCGTTGCCCGCAGGTCGGCGCCTTGTGCACCGAGCGCTTGCCCGAAGGCACGCGGGTGGCGTGCCACTATCCATTGGGAGATCGCCCGTGAGCCTGTTGCAGATCAAGGACCTGGAGGTGCGCTTTGCTGCGTCCGGCACTGGCCTGTTGGGCCTGAACAAGCAGTGGGTGAGGGCGGTGAACGGGGTGTCGCTGAACCTGGCCGCCGGCGAAACCCTCGGCCTGGTGGGCGAGTCGGGCAGCGGCAAGAGCACCCTGGGCCGCGCGATTCTGCACCTGAACCCCATCAGCGCCGGGCAGGTGCTGTTCGATGGCATCGACATGGCCCAGGGCAGTGCGATCGACATCACGCGCCTGCGCTCTGAAACGGCAATGATCTTTCAGGACCCCTACGCCGCGCTGAACCCGCGCCATACGATTGGCGAAACCATTGCCGAGGTCTTGCGCGTGCAGCGCAAAGTGGCCTCGGAACACATTCCCGCCCGCGTCAACGAACTGCTGGACCTGGTGGGCCTGCGTCCCGAGTTGGCCGGTCGCAAACCCGGCTCACTCAGTGGCGGCCAGTGCCAGCGTGTCGGCATTGCCCGGGCGTTGGCGGTAGAGCCGCGCCTGATCATCGCCGATGAATGCGTGGCGGCGCTGGATGTGTCGATCCAGGGCCAGATCATCAACTTGTTGCTGGAACTGCAACAGCGCATGAACCTGGCGATCCTGTTTATCGCCCATGACCTGGCCATCGTGCGGCGCCTGTGTGACCGCGTGGCCGTGATGTACCTGGGCAAGATCGTCGAGGAAGGGCCGGTGGAAGCGGTGTTTACCGCACCGCGCCACCCCTACACGGCGGCATTGATCCAGGCGATTGCGCAGATCGATCCGCATCTGCCGTTGCCTGCGCAGCCGCTGTTGGGCGAGCCTGCGAGCCCACTGAACTTACCCACAGGCTGCGCCTTTCACCCGCGTTGTCGGTATGCGCGCGCCATGTGTTCCGTGGTGTTGCCGCCGACCCATTTGCTGCACGAGCATCGGTACAGTTGCGTGCTTGAAGAACCTTTGCTTTGACCCTTCCCTGCCATTCATGAACAAGGAGTTATGACATGCAATCGCGCCACTTGAAGTTGCTCGCCGCCGCCACGCTTACCGCGTGGTCGCTGACCGCCGGCCTGGCCCAGGCTGCCGGTGTACTGACCATCGGCTGCCGTGAAGACAGCACCACCTTCGACCCGATCAAAAGTGCACAAAACCGCGACACCTGGGTGTTCGCCAACGTCTACGACACCCTGGTGCGCGTGGACAACCTGGGCACCAAGATGGAACCGGGCCTGGCTGAGAGTTGGGAGATCTCCAAGGATGGCCTGACCTACACCTTCAAACTGCGTGAGGCGAAGTTCTCCGACGGCTCGCCGATCACCGCCGATGATGCGGCGTTCAGCCTGTTGCGCATTCGCGATAACAAAGCCTCGTTGTGGGCCGATCCGTTCAACCTGATCAATACCGCCAAGGCCGCCGACGCGAAGACTTTGGTCGTGACCCTCAAGACCCCCGCGGTCGCGTTTCTCTCGCAACTGGCTTCGCCAACGGTGTCGATCCTGTCGGAAAAAGCCATGACCAAAATGGGCGAAGACGCCTATTCGGAAAACCCGGTGACCTCCGGCGCGTTTACCGTGGACGAGTGGCGCAAGGGGGATCGGGTGATCCTCAAGAAGAACCCGAACTTCTGGCAAGCCAGGAAGGTCAGCCTCGACGGCGTGGAATGGGTCTCGGTGACCGACGACAACACGCGCATGCGCATGGTGCAGAACAACGAACTCGACACGGCGATCTTCGTGCCGTTCTCGCGGGTTGAGGAACTGAAGAAAGACAAGAACGTGGTGATCCATGCCGACCCATCCACCCGTGAAGATCACCTGCTGATCAACCACGCGCACGGCCTGCTGGCCAAACCGCAAGTGCGCCAGGCGCTGGACATGGCCATCGATAAACAATCGCTGGTCAAGACCGCCACCTACGGTCAGGGCACTGTGGCCTATTCCTACATTCCAAAAGGCTCGCTGTATCACTACGCGGACAACCTGCAGCGTCCATATGACCCGGCCGAAGCCAAGAAACTGCTGGCCGCTGCCGGTGCCGATGGCTTGAAGCTGAACTACGTGGTCAACGCCGGCAACGAAGCCGACGAGCAGATCGCGGTGATCATCAAGGACCAATTGGCCAAGGTTGGTGTCACCGCCAACCTGCAGAAAGTCGACCCGACCCAAAGCTGGCAAATGCTGGTGGACGGCGAGTACGACATTTCGGTGATGTACTGGACTAACGACATTCTCGACCCGGACCAGAAGACCACCTTCGTGCTGGGCCACGACACCAACCAGAACTACATGACCCGCTACAAGAACGATAAGGTCAAGGAGCTGGTGGCGGCGGCGCGCATCGAGGCCGACCCGGTCAAGCGTGAGCAGATGTATGTGGAGCTGCAGAAACTGGCCAAGCAGGACGTGAACTGGATCGATCTGTACTACAGCCCGTACATCAACATCTCACGCAAGAATGTGAGCAATTTCCTACAAAATCCGCTCGGCCGTTTCACCCTTGAGGACGTGGTGAAAAACTAAGTTCCAGAGAACACTGCAATACAAATGTGGGAGGGGCGGTGCGACGATTCGACTTGCTCCCACATTTTGTTTCGGTTGTGTCAGGGTTTACTGCGCATCAAACGCCTGCCCATTTACGCCGGCACTGCCCGGCCCCATCAGGTACAGGTACACCGGCATGATTTCTTCCGGTGCCGGTCTTTCCATCGGATTCTCCCCCGGATACGCCTGGGCCCGCATGCTGGTGCGGGTGCCGCCTGGGTTGATGCTGTTGGCGCGTACTGCCGCCACATCTTCAAGCTCGTCGGCCAGGGTTTGCATCAAGCCTTCAGTGGCGAACTTCGATACGCCGTAAGCCCCCCAATACGCCCGCCCCTTGCGCCCGACGCTGCTGGAAGTGAACACCACCGACGCATCCTGTGACAGCTTGAGCAGCGGCAGCAGGGTGCTGGTGAGCATGAACATCGCGTTGACGTTGATGTGCATCACCCGCATGAAGTTCTCGCCGGACAGCTGCTCGATGGGCGTGCGTGGGCCGATGATCGAGGCATTGTGCAGCAGGCCGTCAAGGTGGCCGAACGCCTTTTCGATCATCGCCGCCAACTCATCGTATTGATGGGGCAGGGCGGTCTCCAGGTTGAACGGAATCACCACTGGTTGCGGGTGGCCGGCTGCTTCGATCTCGTCATACACCTGGGCCAGGTTGGCTTCGGTCTTGCCCAGCAACAGCACGGTGGCGCCATGGGCGGCATAGGTTTTCGCCGCCGCCGCGCCGATCCCGCGACCGGCGCCGGTCACCAGGATGACTCGGCCTTTGAGCAGATCTGGGGGGGCGGAGTAATCAAACATAAATAACCTCGAATTTGAAAACACTGAAGATCCAATGTGGGAGGGGGCTTCATCGGTCAGTTGGATCGGTGAGCCATCAGCAACCGCACAACGCGTTATCCAGCACCTTGCGCAATTCCAACGGGTGATCCACCACCACATCCGCGCCCCAGTGGCGCGGGTTGTCGTCCGGGTGGATATACCCATAGGTGACCGCCGCCGTGCGGGTGCCGGCATCGCGGCCGGACTCGATATCGCGCAGGTCATCGCCCACGAACAGCACGCTGGCCGGGTCGAGGTCGAGCATTTTGCACGCGAGGATCATCGGCTCCGGGTCCGGCTTGCTGTTTTTAACGTGGTCCGGGCAGATCAGCACGGCCGAACGCTCGGCCAGGCCCAGTTGCTGCATGATCGGTTCGGCGAAGCGCAGTGGCTTGTTGGTGACCACGCCCCAGATCAGGTTGGCTTTCTCGATGTCTTCCAACAACTCGGCCATGCCGTCGAACAATCGGCTGTGAACCGCGCAGCCTTTGAGATAGCGCTCCAGGAACTCCAGGCGCAGTTCTTCAAAGCCTGGCGACTCCGGGTCCATCGAGAAGGTCACGGCGACCATCGCCCGTGCGCCACCGGAAATTTCATCGCGGATGTGCTCGGGGTTGATCGGCGCCAGGCCACGGTCGGCGCGCATGGCCTGGCAGATGGCGATAAAGTCCGGCGCGGTGTCCAGCAAGGTACCGTCCATGTCGAAGAGAACCGCTCGCAACTTCACAGGCTTACTCCTCGCGCAGGGTCTGGATCATGTAGTTGACGTCGACGTCGCTGGCCAGCTTGTAGTGCTTGGTCAGCGGGTTGTAGGTCAGGCCGATGATGTCCTTGACGGTCAGGCCGGCCTGGCGGCTCCACGCGCCCAGTTCGGAGGGGCGGATGAATTTCTTGAAGTCATGGGTGCCGCGCGGCAGCAGCTTCATGATGTATTCGGCGCCGATGATCGCGAACAGGTATGCCTTGGGGTTGCGGTTGATGGTGGAGAAGAACACCTGGCCGCCCGGCTTGACCATGCGAAAGCATGCGCGGATAACCGAGGACGGGTCCGGCACGTGCTCCAGCATCTCAAGGCAGGTGACCACGTCGAACTGCTCGGGCATTTCCTCGGCCAGGGCTTCGGCGGTGATCTGGCGGTATTCCACGCTCACGCCGGACTCCAACTGATGCAGTTGGGCCACGGCCAGCGGTGCTTCGCCCATGTCGATGCCCATTACCGTGGCGCCGCGCTGGGCCATGGCTTCGCTCAGGATGCCGCCGCCGCAACCCACATCCAACACCTTCTTGCCGGCCAGGTTGACACGTTCGTCAATCCAGTTGACCCGCAGCGGGTTGATGTCGTGCAGGGGCTTGAACTCGCTTTCACGGTCCCACCAGCGGTGAGCCAGGGCTTCAAATTTGGCGATTTCAGCGTGGTCGACGTTGCTCATGGTGAATCCTCTGAATCTGATAATCGGTTGGTCGGTGTTGAACGTGGGTTCAACGCCGACGTTATTCGCTGTGCCCGCTGATGCGTTGGCCCCAGGCGATGGCCGTGGCGGTCAACTGTTGTTCATCCATGCGGGTCAATCGCCGGTCGTCGAGCAACTGCTTGCCGGCGACCCAAAGGTGTTTCACGCAGTCGCGTCCGGTGGCATAGATAAGCTGTGAGACCGGATCGTAGATCGGTTGTTGCGCCAGCCCCGACAAATCAAACGCGACGATATCCGCAGCCTTGCCCACTTCCAGTGAGCCGATCTGGCTTTCCAGGCCCATCGCCCGTGCACCGTTGAGCGTGGCCATGCGCAGGGCACGGTGGGCATCCAGGGCGGTGGCCGAGCCGGCGACGGCCTTGGCCAGCATCGCGGCGGTGCGGGTTTCGCCCAGCAGGTCCAGGTCATTGTTGCTGGCGGCGCCGTCGGTGCCGATGGCCACATTGACGCCCGCCTGCCACAGACGCTCTACCGGGCAGAAGCCGCTGGCCAGTTTCAGGTTCGACTCCGGGCAATGGACGACACTGGTGTTGCTTTCTATCAGCAAAGCCAGGTCATCCTCGCTGATTTGGGTCATATGAACGGCTTGGAAGCGCGGACCCAGCAGCCCGAGGCGACCCAGGCGGGCGAGTGGGCGTTCGCCGGTCTTTTCGACGGCTTGCTGTACCTCGAAGGCGGTTTCGTGCACATGCATGTGGATCGCGGCGTCCAGCTCTTCGGCGATCACGCGGATTTCTTCCAGGTTGTCGTCGCACACGGTGTAGGGCGCGTGGGGGCCGAAGGTGATCTTGATGCGCGGATGGTGCTTGAGGTCGCCGAACAGCTCGATGCCCTGGCGAATGGCTTCATCGGCGCTGCTGGCGCCGGGAATCGGGAAGTCGAGGATCGGAATCGCGATCTGCGCGCGCATGCCGCTGTTGTGCACGCAGTCACTGGCGACCTTGGGGTAAAAGTACATGTCGCTGAAGCAGGTGATGCCACCCTTGAGCTGTTCGGCGATGGCCAGGTCGGTGCCATCACGCACGAAGGCTTCATCGACCCATTTGGCTTCGGCGGGCCAGATGTGCTTTTCCAGCCAGGTCATCAGCGGCAGGTCGTCGGCCAGGCCGCGAAACAGGCTCATTGCCGCATGGCCGTGCGCGTTGATCAGGCCAGGGCTGAGCAGCATGCCCGGCAGCTCGCGCACCTCGGTGGCCGCCAGCTTCAAGGCCGCCGCGCGTGGCCCGATAAACGCAATGCACCCATCGCGAATGCCCAGGCCATGCTCCTTGAGCACCACGCCGGCGGGTTCGATCGGTACCAGCCAGGTCGGCAGCAACAGCAAGTCGAGCGGGGCGGCAGTGGCGGTCATCGCGGGCTTCTTCCTGGGCAGCTATAAAAGAAGGGCGAAGTATACCCGAGCGTCCTGGCTGGCGGATCGCTATAATCGGCGGCTTTTGTTCATGAGTGCGGAGTAAGGGATGCGCGATCGACTGTTGGCTTTGGAGAACGTGAAGGCCATCGATTGGCGCGACGGCACGCTGCACCTGCTCGATCAGCGCGCCTTGCCGTCCCGTGAAAGCTGGGTAGCGTGTGCGACAGTCGAAGCAGTGGCCGCGGCCATTCGTACGATGGTGGTGCGTGGTGCGTCGGCCATCGGCATCAGCGCGGCTTATGGTCTGGTGCTGGCGGCGCGTGTGCGCATCGCCCAGGGCGGTGACTGGCAGGCCGCATGGGAAGAAGACTACGCACTGCTGGCCAATAGCCGTCCGACCGCATCGCATCTGTTCTGGGCACTTGCGCGCATGCGTGATCGCCTGGACCGCCTCAAGAAGCACGCCGACCCGCTGGTGGCGCTGGAAGCCGAAGCTATGGCGATTCATGAAAGCGACCGCGAAGCCAATCTCGTCATGGCCCAGTTGGGCGTTGAGCGAATTCGCAAGCATCAGGGCAACGCCCAGGCGATTCTCACCCACGGCAATACCGGCGCGTTGGCCACCGGCGGTGTCGGGACGGCCCTGGGGGTGATTCGCGCCGCGTTCCTGGAGGGCCTGGTCGAGCAGGTGTATGTCAACGAGACCCGCCCCTGGTTGCAGGGTTCGCGGCTGACAGCCTGGGAGTTGGCGGGCGTCGGCATCCCGGTCATGGCGAATGCCGACTCGGCCGGTGCGCATATCCTCAAGACCAAGGGCGTGACCTGGGTCATCGTGGGCGCTGACTGCATTGCGGCCAATGGCGATGTGATCAGCAAGATCGGGACCTATCAGCTGGCGGTTTGCGCCATGCACCACGGTGTACGCTTTATGGTGGTGGCGCCGAGTTCGAGCCTGGATCTGATGATGGCCACCGGTGAAGAGGTCGCTCTGGAGCAGCGTGATGTGGGCGAGTTGCTTGAGGTGAATGGGCAACGGTTGGACGTGCAGGCGTTCAATCCGGTGTTTGATGTGACACCGGCCGATCTGATTGATGTCATCGTCACTGAAAAAGGTGTGGTAGAGCGGCCGGACGCGGCCAAACTGGCCAAGTTGATGTGCCGTAGGCGTCTGCATTAAGGGGCTGTGGTGTCTGTGAAATTGCTATCGGGGGCAAGCCCCTCCCACGTTTCAATTGCGAGCACAGTCAAAATGTGGGAGGGGCTTGCCCCCGATTGGTCCTCAAAGTCAATAAACCTTGTGGATCCGCCCTCAAAAAAAAGCATCACCCCACCTCTGAGCCCCTCTCGTCCCCCTCAAGCCTGTCATCCGTCAAATTACTAGTCTCCATGCGCATCAGGGGGATAGGTGCGTGGCGGCGATTGTGATAACATCCGGCGGTTTCCAGGGCTGCCCCGAGGGGTGGCCTATAACGTGCAGATCCGTGTCATAACTCGTTGATTTGTCGTAAGTCGTTGCCAGGCACTCTGCCGGCAGCGGCGAGCTTCGTTCGTCCCATATGGATGTGACGAGGTTTCACCCGAAAAAGGAATCAGGCTTCTCATGGGCGAACTGGCCAAAGAAATCCTCCCGGTCAATATCGAAGACGAGCTGAAACAGTCCTACCTCGACTACGCGATGAGCGTAATTGTCGGTCGGGCACTGCCTGATGCGCGCGATGGCTTGAAGCCCGTGCACCGGCGTGTGCTGTTCGCGATGAGCGAGCTGGGTAACGACTGGAACAAGCCGTACAAGAAATCTGCCCGTGTTGTTGGTGACGTGATCGGTAAGTATCACCCTCACGGCGACACTGCGGTGTACGACACCATCGTTCGGATGGCCCAGCCGTTTTCCCTGCGCTACCTGCTGGTAGACGGCCAGGGTAACTTCGGTTCGGTCGACGGCGACAACGCCGCGGCGATGCGATACACCGAAGTGCGCATGACCAAGTTGGCGCACGAGCTGCTGGCCGACCTGCATAAAGAAACCGTGGACTGGGTGCCGAACTACGACGGCACCGAAATGATCCCGGCGGTCATGCCGACCCGTATTCCCAACCTGCTGGTCAACGGCTCCAGCGGTATCGCCGTGGGCATGGCCACCAACATCCCGCCGCACAACCTCGGTGAAGTCATCGACGGTTGCCTGGCCCTCATCGACAACCCCGAGCTGACCGTCGACGAGCTGATGCAATACATCCCCGGTCCGGACTTCCCGACCGCCGCGATCATCAACGGTCGCGCCGGCATCATCGAAGCCTACCGCACCGGCCGCGGCCGTATTTACATGCGCGCCCGCTCGATCATCGAAGACATCGACAAGGTCGGTGGTCGTCAACAGATCGTCATTACCGAACTCCCATACCAGTTGAACAAGGCGCGTCTGATCGAGAAGATCGCCGAGCTGGTTAAAGAGAAGAAGCTCGAAGGCATCACCGAGCTGCGCGACGAGTCCGACAAAGACGGTATGCGTGTGGTGATCGAACTGCGTCGCGGCGAAGTACCGGAGGTGATCCTCAACAACCTCTACGCCCAGACCCAGTTGCAAAGCGTATTTGGTATCAACGTCGTTGCGCTGATCGACGGCCGTCCGCGCATCCTGAACCTCAAGGATCTGCTGGAAGCCTTCGTGCGTCACCGTCGCGAAGTGGTCACCCGTCGTACCGTGTTCGAACTGCGCAAGGCCCGCGAGCGCGGCCATATCCTGGAAGGCCAGGCGGTTGCGCTGTCGAACATCGACCCGGTGATCGCCCTGATCAAGGCCTCGCCAACCCCGTCGGAAGCCAAGGAAGCGTTGATCAGCACGCCTTGGGAATCGAGCGCCGTGGTGGCCATGGTTGAACGTGCCGGTGCCGACTCGTGCCGTCCGGAGACCCTGGACCCGCAATACGGTCTGCGCGAAGGCAAGTACTTCCTGTCGCCGGAACAGGCCCAGGCCATCCTGGAACTGCGCCTGCACCGCCTGACCGGGCTGGAACACGAGAAGCTGCTGGCCGAGTACCAGGAGATCCTCAACCAGATCGGCGAGTTGATCCGCATCCTCAACAGCGCCGTGCGCCTGATGGAAGTGATCCGCGAAGAACTGGAAGTGATCCGCGCCGAATATGGCGACGTGCGCCGTACCGAAATCCTCGATGCGCGCCTCGACCTGACCCTGGGTGACATGATCCCGGAGGAAGAGCGTGTGGTGACCATTTCCCACGGTGGCTACGCCAAGACCCAGCCATTGGCTGCGTACCAGGCCCAGCGTCGTGGCGGTAAAGGTAAATCGGCTACCGGCGTGAAGGATGAGGACTACATCGCGCACCTGCTGGTCGCCAACAGCCACACCACGCTGCTGCTGTTCTCCAGCAAGGGCAAGGTGTACTGGCTGAAAACCTACGAAATTCCCGAAGCGTCGCGTGCCGCCCGTGGTCGTCCGCTGGTCAACCTGCTGCCGCTGGACAGTGATGAATACATCACCACCATGCTGCCGGTCGAGGAATACACCGAAGGTCACTTCATCTTCATGGCCACCGCCAAAGGCACCGTGAAGAAGACGCCGTTGGAGTCCTTCAGCCGTCAGCGCAGCGTGGGCCTGATCGCTCTGGAGCTGGATGAAGGCGACGTACTGATCTCCGCCGCCATCACCGATGGCGAGCGTGAAGTCATGCTGTTCTCCGACGGCGGCAAGGTCACGCGTTTCAAAGAGTCCGACGTTCGCGCCATGGGCCGTACCGCCCGCGGTGTGCGCGGCATGCGCCTGCCGGAAGGTCAGAAGCTGATTTCGATGCTGATTCCGGAAGAAGGCAGCCAGATCCTCACCGCTTCCGAGCGTGGTTATGGAAAACGCACCGCCATCAGCGAGTTCCCGGAGTACAAACGTGGTGGTCAGGGCGTTATTGCCATGGTCAGCAACGATCGCAACGGCCGTCTGGTCGGCGCGGTCCAGGTGCTCGACGGCGAGGAAATCATGCTGATTTCCGACCAGGGCACGCTGGTACGTACCCGTGTGGCCGAAGTGTCGAGCCTGGGTCGTAACACCCAGGGCGTGACGCTGATCAAGCTGGCCAAGGACGAAAAACTGGTCGGCCTGGAGCGTGTGCAGGAACCGTCGGAAGTCGAAGGTGAAGAGCTGGAGGGCGAGGAATTTGACGGCGAGGTGGTCGCAGCAGGCGATGACAACGTCGACGAGCCAACCCTCGACGCAGCCGCAGACGAAGAAGAACCGCAGGAATAAGCGGACACACAGGGGGCGGATGAAGATTCGCCCCCTTGTTGTTTGTCCCTTGTGAAAGTATTGAATACCCGTTTATTGCACCACCCCACCAGATCAGAGTGAGATTGGATGTGAGCAAGAGAGCCTATAACTTCTGTGCCGGTCCCGCGGCGCTTCCTGAAGCAGTCCTGCAGCGCGCGCAGGGTGAACTCCTCGACTGGCATGGAAAAGGCCTCTCCGTGATGGAAATGAGCCATCGCAGCGATGAGTTCGTGTCCATTGCCACCAAGGCCGAGCAGGATCTGCGCGACTTGCTGGACATCCCATCGAACTACAAAGTGCTGTTCCTGCAGGGCGGCGCCAGCCAGCAGTTCGCGCAAATACCGCTGAACCTGCTGCCGGAAGACGGCACCGCCGACTACATCGACACCGGTATCTGGGGTCAGAAAGCCATTGAGGAGGCCTCGCGTTACGGGCATGTCAATGTGGCCGGTACCGCCAAACCCTACGACTACTTCGCCATTCCCGGTCAGAACGAATGGAAGCTGTCGAAGGGCGCGGCCTACGTGCACTACGTTGCGAACGAAACCATCGGCGGCCTGGAATTCGACTGGGTGCCGGAAGTCGGCGACGTACCGCTGGTATGCGACATGTCTTCGGACATCCTCTCGCGCCCGATCGATGTGTCGCGCTACGGCATGATCTACGCCGGTGCGCAGAAGAACATTGGCCCGAGCGGGATCCTGGTCAACATTATCCGCGAAGACCTGCTGGGCCGCGCCCGTTCGCTGTGTCCGACCATGCTCAACTACAAGGTCGCGGCCGATAACGGCTCGATGTACAACACCCCGCCGGCGTTCGCCTGGTACCTCTCCGGCCTGGTGTTCGAGTGGCTCAAGGAGCAGGGCGGCGTGGCGGCCATGGGCAAGCTCAACGAGGTGAAGAAACGCACCCTGTACGATTTCATCGACGCCAGCGGCCTGTACAGCAACCCGATCAACCTCACCGACCGCTCGTGGATGAACGTGCCGTTCCGCCTGGCTGATGACCGCCTGGACAAGCCGTTCCTGGCGGGTGCCGACGAGCGTGGCCTGCTGAACCTCAAGGGCCACCGCTCGGTGGGTGGCATGCGCGCCTCCATCTATAACGCTGTCGACATCCACGCGATCAACGCGTTGGTTGCCTACATGGCAGAGTTCGAAAAGGAACACGGCTAATGTCTGAACAAGAGCTCAAGGCCCTGCGCGTGCGCATTGACAGCCTGGACGAGAAAGTCCTGGAGCTGATCAGTGAGCGTGCGCGATGCGCCCAGGAAGTGGCGCGGGTGAAGATGGCGTCCCTGGCTGAAGGCGAAGTGCCGGTGTTCTACCGTCCCGAGCGTGAAGCCCAGGTGCTCAAGCGCGTGATGGAACGCAACAAGGGGCCGTTGGGCAACGAAGAGATGGCGCGGTTGTTCCGTGAAATCATGTCGTCGTGCCTGGCCCTGGAGCAGCCGCTCAAGGTCGCGTACCTCGGTCCCGAGGGCACGTTCACCCAGGCGGCGGCCATGAAGCACTTCGGTCACGCAGTGATCAGCAAACCGATGGCGGCCATCGACGAAGTGTTCCGTGAAGTCGCGGCCGGTGCAGTGAATTTTGGCGTGGTGCCGGTGGAAAACTCCACTGAAGGCGCGGTCAACCACACGCTGGACAGCTTCCTCGAGCACGACATGGTGATCTGCGGCGAAGTCGAGCTGCGCATCCACCACCACCTGCTGGTGGGCGAAAACACCAAGACCGACAGCATCAGCCGTATCTATTCCCACGCCCAGTCCCTGGCCCAGTGTCGCAAGTGGCTGGACGCCCATTACCCGAATGTCGAGCGCGTGGCGGTGTCCAGCAACGCCGAAGCGGCCAAGCGGGTCAAGGGTGAGTGGAATTCGGCAGCCATTGCCGGGGATATGGCGGCGGGCCTCTACGGGCTGACGCGCCTGGCCGAGAAAATCGAGGATCGCCCGGACAACTCCACGCGTTTCCTGATGATCGGCAGCCAGGAAGTGCCGCCGACCGGCGACGACAAGACCTCGATCATTGTCTCCATGAGCAACAAGCCCGGCGCACTGCATGAGTTGCTGGTGCCGTTCCACGACAACGGGATCGACCTGACACGCATCGAGACGCGGCCTTCGCGCAGTGGTAAATGGACCTACGTGTTCTTTATCGACTTCATCGGCCACCACCGCGACCCACTGGTTAAAGGTGTACTGGAAAAGATCAGTCAGGAAGCCGTGGCGCTCAAGGTGCTGGGCTCTTACCCGAAAGCGGTTTTGTGAGGCGTTAACATGAGTGGCAACTTCCTCGCCCTGGCGCAGCCGGGCGTGCAACAACTGTCGCCTTACGTCCCGGGCAAGCCTGTGGACGAGCTGGCGCGTGAGCTGAACCTGGATCCTTCGAAGATCGTCAAGTTGGCGAGCAACGAGAACCCGCTTGGCCCGAGCCCCAAGGTGTTGGCGGCCATCCGTGAAGAGCTGGCCGAGCTGACCCGCTACCCGGATGGCAACGGCTTTGCCCTCAAATCGCTGCTGGCGCAAAAGTGCCGTGTCGAGCTGAACCAGGTGACCTTGGGCAACGGCTCCAACGACATCCTTGAACTGGTCGGCCGTGCTTACCTGGCGCCGGGCCTGAATGCGGTGTTCAGCGAGCACGCGTTTGCGGTCTATCCGATCGTCACCCAGGCCGTTGGCGCGCAAGCCCGTGTCATTCCCGCCAAAGACTGGGGCCATGACCTGCCCGCGATGCTGGCGGCCATCGATGCCAACACGCGTGTGGTGTTTATCGCCAACCCGAACAATCCGACCGGTACCTGGTTCGATGCACAGGCGTTGAATGCATTCCTGCAAGACGTGCCGGAGCATGTGCTGGTGGTGCTGGACGAGGCTTACATCGAATACGCTGAAGGCAGCGACCTGCCGGATGGGCTGGACTTCCTGGCGGCCTACCCGAACCTGCTGGTATCGCGCACCTTCTCCAAAGCCTATGGCCTGGCGTCGCTGCGGGTCGGTTATGGCCTGTCCACGGCAGTGGTCGCCGACGTGCTGAACCGCGTGCGCCAACCGTTCAACGTCAACAGCCTGGCCCTGGCGGCGGCGTGCGCGGCGCTCAAAGATGCCGAGTATCTGCAAGAAGGTCGACGTATCAACGAAAGCGGCATGCTGCAGTTGCAGGACGGTTTCCGTGATTTGGGCCTGGGCTGGATCCCGTCCAAGGGCAACTTCATCTGCGTCGACCTCGGCCAGGTGGCTGCCCCGGTATTCCAGGGCTTGCTGCGTGAAGGCGTGATCGTGCGTCCGGTGGCCAACTACGGCATGCCGAACCACCTGCGTATCACCATCGGCCTGCCGGCTGAAAACAGCCGCTTCCTGGAGGCGCTGGCCAAGGTTCTGGCTCGTGGGTGATGTCACTGCATTGCAACCTGCTGTGCCTATGATCGGTCGCCTGGTGGTGGTCGGCCTGGGGTTGATCGGCGGCTCCTTCGCCAAAGGTCTGCGCGAAAGCGGGTTGTGCGGCGAAGTGGTCGGTGTGGACCTGGACCCGCAATCGCGCAAACTGGCCGTTGAACTGGGGGTGGTGGATCGCTGTGAAGCGGACCTGGCATTCGCGTGCCAGGGCGCCGACGTGATCCAGCTTGCCGTGCCGATCCTGGCCATGGAAAAGCTGCTGGCGATGTTGGCTGGCATGGATTTGGGCAACGCGATTCTCACGGACGTCGGCAGTGCCAAGGGCAATGTGGTGCGCGCGGCGCAGTTGGCCTTTGGTGGCATGCCGGCGCGCTTCGTGCCGGGCCATCCGATTGCCGGCTCCGAGCAGAGCGGAGTGGAGGCGTCCAATGCGCAGCTGTTCCGTCGGCATAAAGTGATCCTCACGCCGCCGGCGCAAACCGATCCGGCGGCGTTGGCGGTGGTGGACCGTCTTTGGCGCGAGCTGGGTGCGGATGTCGAGCATATGCAGGTCGAGCGTCACGACGAAGTGCTGGCGGCCACCAGTCATCTGCCGCATTTGCTGGCGTTCGGTCTGGTGGATTCGCTGGCCAAGCGCAACGAGAACCTTGAGATTTTCCGTTACGCAGCGGGTGGCTTTCGCGACTTTACGCGGATTGCCGGCAGCGACCCGGTGATGTGGCATGACATCTTCCTCGCCAATCGCGAAGCGGTGTTGCGCACCCTGGACACCTTCCGCAGCGACCTCGATGCCTTGCGTGACGCGGTCGATGCGGGGGATGGCCACCAATTGTTGGGCGTGTTCACTCGTGCGCGGGTGGCGCGCGAACACTTCAGCAAGATCCTGGCGCGCCGGGCCTACATGGAAACCACTGTGGACACCGATGACCTGATCTTCGTCGCCAACCCGGGCGGTGTCTTGAGCGGGCGTATCCGGGTACCAGGTGACAAGTCGATCTCCCATCGGTCGATCATGCTGGGGTCGTTGGCTGAAGGGGTGACTGAAGTCGAAGGTTTCCTTGAGGGTGAGGATGCCCTGGCCACCTTGCAGGCGTTTCGCGACATGGGTGTGGTCATTGAAGGCCCGCACCATGGGCGCGTGACCATTCATGGCGTGGGGTTGCATGGTTTGAAGGCGGCGCCGGGGCCGATTTACCTGGGTAACTCCGGCACGTCCATGCGCCTGCTGTCCGGGTTGCTGGCGGCGCAGAATTTCGACAGCGTGTTGACGGGCGATGCGTCGCTGTCCAAGCGCCCGATGAATCGTGTGGCCAAGCCTTTGCGGGAAATGGGGGCGGTGATCGAGACAGGTCCGGAAGGGCGCCCGCCGCTGACCATTCGCGGTGGCCAGTCGCTCACAGGCATGACCTACGCGTTGCCGATGGCGAGTGCCCAGGTCAAGTCCTGTCTGTTGCTGGCCGGGTTGTATGCCAAAGGCACTACAGCGGTGACGGAGCCCGCGCCGACCCGCGACCATACCGAGCGCATGTTGCGCGGCTTTGGTTGTCCGGTGGCGATTAATGGGGCCACCGCGTCAGTGGAATCGGGCCATGTGCTGACGGCCACCCACATTGAAGTGCCGGGGGATATTTCCTCGTCGGCGTTCTTCCTGGTGGCCGCTTCGATTGCCGAGGGCTCCGAGTTGTTGCTCGAGCATGTGGGGATCAATCCGACCCGAACCGGTGTGATCGATATCCTGCGCTTGATGGGCGCCGATATCACCTTGGAAAACCAGCGCGAAGTGGGTGGCGAGCCGGTTGCCGACCTGCGTGTGCGTGCGGCCGGGCTGAAGGGTATCGAGATTCCCGAAGCGCTGGTGCCGTTGGCGATCGACGAGTTTCCGGTGCTGTTTGTGGCGGCGGCCTGTGCCGAAGGGCGGACCGTTTTGCGTGGCGCTGAAGAGTTGCGCGTGAAGGAGTCCGACCGAATCCAGGTGATGGCCGACGGTCTGCTGGCACTGGGGGTGAAGTGTGAACCGACCCCTGATGGGATTATCATTGACGGTGGCCCGATAGGCGGCGGCGATGTGCATGCCCATGGCGATCACCGCATTGCCATGGCGTTCAGCGTCGCTTCCCTGCGGGCAACGGCGCCGATTCGTATCCATGACTGCGCCAATGTTGCTACGTCTTTTCCGAACTTTCTTACACTGTGTGCCCATGTCGGCATCCGTGTTGCCCAAGAGGCTCAATTGTGAATATCAAAGCACCGGTGATTACCATCGACGGGCCAAGCGGCTCGGGCAAAGGCACGATCGCCGGCATCCTGGCCAAGCGCCTGGGCTGGTGCCTGCTGGATTCCGGCGCGCTGTACCGCCTGCTGGCATTTGCCGCACGCAACCATGGCGTCGACCTGACCAACGAAGAATCCCTGAAGCTGCTGGCGGCGCACCTCGATGTGCAGTTCGTCGGGGCGACGGAAGGCCATCCGCAGCGCATCATCCTGGAAGGCGATGATGTGACGGATGACCTGCGCAACGAACAGGTCGGTTCCTGGGCATCCCAGGTTGCCGCGCTGCCGGCCGTGCGTGATGCCTTGCTGCAGCGCCAGCGGGCTTTCCAGGAGCCGCCAGGCCTGGTGGCCGATGGTCGCGACATGGGCACGGTGGTGTTTCCCGAGGCGCCGCTGAAGATTTTCCTCACCGCCAGCGCCGAGGAACGGGCCCGCCGGCGTTACTTGCAGTTGAAGGGCAAAGTCGATGGTGTTAGTCTGTCGAGTCTGCTAGATGAGATCCGTGCACGCGATGAGCGTGATACCCAGCGTGCAGTAGCCCCACTCAAGCCGGCGGCTGATGCCATACAGCTGGATTCCACGGAGTTGTCCATCGAGCAGGTGCTGGAACGCATCTTGAGTGAAATCGCCATTCGCGATATCGCCGGGTGATCAAGAAGGCCGCAGGGGACCAGTCATAGTCCTGCGGTGGCTTCTTTTAACTGAAACTGACCCACACCGTCTGGGGTGTGGAGATGGGCGTATTCTTCGCCCTTATCAACAGGAATTAAAATGAGCGAAAGCTTTGCGGAACTCTTTGAAGAAAGCCTAAAAACCCTGAACCTTCAGGCAGGCTCCATCATCACCGGTGTTATCGTTGATATCGATTACCAAGCTCGCTGGGTAACCGTTCACGCTGGTCTGAAGTCTGAAGCTCTGATCCCGCTAGAACAGTTCTACAACGATGCTGGCGATCTGACAATCAATGTCGGTGACGAAGTTCACGTTGCTCTGGACTCGGTTGAAGACGGTTTCGGTGAAACCAAGCTGTCCCGTGAAAAAGCCAAGCGCGCTGAATGCTGGATTGTTCTCGAAGCAGCCTTCGCAGCTGAAGAAGTGGTCAAGGGCGTTATCAACGGTAAGGTTAAAGGCGGCTTCACTGTCGACGTTAACGGCATCCGTGCGTTCCTGCCAGGTTCTTTGGTCGACGTTCGTCCAGTGCGCGACACCACGCACCTGGAAGGCAAGGAACTCGAATTCAAAGTCATCAAGCTCGACCAGAAGCGCAACAACGTTGTCGTTTCCCGTCGCAGCGTCCTGGAAGCAGAGAACTCCGCCGAGCGTGAAGCTCTGCTGGAATCCCTGCAGGAAGGCCAACAAGTCAAAGGTATCGTCAAAAACCTCACCGATTACGGCGCATTCGTCGATCTGGGTGGCGTCGATGGCCTGCTGCACATTACCGACATGGCTTGGAAGCGTATCAAGCATCCTTCCGAAATCGTCAACGTTGGCGACGAGATCGATGTCAAGGTTCTGAAATACGATCGCGAGCGCAACCGTGTTTCCCTGGGCCTGAAGCAACTGGGTGAAGATCCATGGGTCGCTATCAAAGCCCGCTACCCAGAAAGCACTCGCGTTACCGCGCGTGTAACCAACCTGACCGACTACGGCTGCTTCGCTGAGCTGGAAGAAGGTGTGGAAGGCCTGGTACACGTTTCCGAAATGGACTGGACCAACAAGAACATCCACCCTTCGAAAGTCGTACAAGTCGGCGACGAAGTGGAAGTTATGGTTCTGGACATCGACGAAGAGCGTCGTCGTATCTCCCTGGGCATCAAGCAGTGCAAATCTAACCCATGGGAAGATTTCTCTGGCCAGTTCAACAAGGGCGATAAAATCTCCGGCACCATCAAGTCGATCACCGATTTCGGTATCTTCATTGGTCTGGACGGCGGCATCGACGGCCTGGTTCACCTGTCCGACATCTCCTGGAACGAAGTGGGCGAAGAAGCTGTTCGTCGTTTCAAGAAGGGCGACGAGCTGGACACCGTTATCCTGTCGGTTGACCCAGAGCGTGAGCGCATCTCCCTGGGCATCAAGCAACTGGAAAGCGATCCGTTCTCCGAGTACGTTCAAGAGAACGACAAAGGCGCCATCGTTAAAGGCACTGTGAAAGAAGTTGACGCCAAAGGCGCCATCATCGTTCTGGCCGACGATATCGAAGCGACTCTGAAAGCCTCCGAAATCAGCCGTGACCGCGTTGAAGACGCACGTAACGTTCTGAAAGAAGGCCAGGAAGTAGAAGCCAAGATCATCAGCGTTGACCGCAAGAGCCGCGTGATCCAACTCTCCATCAAGTCCAAGGACGAAGTGGAAGAGAAAGAAGCTATCCAGAGCCTGAAAGAAGCTGCTCCGGAAGCTGCTGCTGACACCACCATGGCGGCACTGCTGCGCCAGGCAATGGCTAAGCAGAACTAAGTTCTGTAAAGCTGTAAAAAAGGGCGACTTCGGTCGCCCTTTTTTTTGGGTGAAATTTGCTGAATCAACAAGTTAGAACCAAGGCGTACAGCGCGATGTCGGAACTGGTTATAGTTTTAAGAAAGACTCTTTCCATGTTGCGGCTTCAGTAAGGATTTGAATGAACAGGCTGATGGTAGTACTCGTATTGGCATTGATTGCAGGCTGCTCCGCCACCAGCGCCAAGACCCACGCCAAGCGTGGCGTCAGTGGTATCCAGATCGATTGCTCGGGCCTGGGCAATACCTGGGAGAAGTGCGAGAAGCGCGCCGCCCGTGAATGCAAGATGCAGGGTTATAAGGTCATCACCCGCTCCAGTGATGCCAAGGACGAGGAGGGCGACTATCTGTTCGGCTGGAACCCCGCCGGAGCGGTCACCCGTGCCATGCTGGTGATCTGCAACTGAGGCGGTCGCACATTCAATGTGGGCGTTTATTCAACTATCAGATAAGTTGATATATGGGCTGTTCAAATTCACCGAGTCATGCTAAAACCTTCGAAGCGCTTTTCCTAGCTGCTTGAAAAAGAAGGGAAAAATATGACGAAGTCGGAGTTGATCGAACGAATTGTCACCCATCAAGGGCTACTCTCATCCAAGGATGTTGAGCTGGCTATCAAGACCATGCTTGAACAGATGTCGCAGTGTTTGGCTACTGGCGATCGGATTGAGATCCGTGGGTTTGGTAGTTTCTCCCTGCACTACCGCGCTCCGCGTGTCGGCCGTAACCCGAAGACCGGTCAATCGGTCAGCCTCGACGGGAAGTTCGTTCCGCATTTCAAACCGGGCAAAGAGCTGCGGGATCGGGTCAATGAGGATGAAGACGAGGTTTGATACTCGTGAAGGGAGTGAGTCATGAGTAGCTTGAAGCGCGTTAGTGCACTCTTGCTAGTGTTGGTGCTCCTGCTGGGCATCTTGGCATTTGTGCTTGAAAATCAGCAGTCGGTTTCCCTGCAGTTCCTTGGCTGGGCAGCACCGCAGTTGCCGGTCTCCGTGTTCGTCGTGCTCGCATTGCTGATCGGGATGATCATAGGTCCACTGGTGGCCTGGATAGCCAGAGCTCGCCGCAAGAGACTGGTTTGATCTCGACCGGAAAGGAGGCGATCGCCGCCCCCTTTGATGCGGTCAGCCTGGTTCTTTTTCTCCTGCCTTGAACTTTACGGCCAGTGCTATCAGCGGTAGATAGGCCAGCAGCAGGCCCAGCAAGCCGTCGATCGTGCCGGTGCCTACCAGAAGCGCAACAGGCAACAGCCAGCCAACATTGATTGCCACGACCGCCAGGGTAACCGGCGGGTGTTTGCCGAACAGGCGGGAAGCGAACTGGTAAGCGTGGCTGCGATGGGCTTCGTACACCCTGTCGCCTCTCAGCAGCCGACGCAGCAAGGTCCATGTGGCGTCAGTGATAAACACGCCGAGCAGGATCAGCCAGCTCCACAGGAGCTGCGGTGCAACCCAGGCCGCCTGCAGCGATAACACCCCCAGCGTGACGCCCAGGAATCCGCTGCCCGCATCACCCATGAAAATGCGTGCTTTAGGGAAGTTCCAATACAGGAAACCAGCCACCGCGAACGCCAACAATAAAGGCGTCAGCGCGATCAGTTCATGCCCTGTAAGCCAGTAGATCAAGGCACTGCCAAGGCACACGCAAATAGCCTCGACGCTGGCTATTCCATCAATGCCATCCATAAAGTTATACAGATTCAGCAGCCATACCAGGTAGACCGCTGTCAGCACATGGCCGATCCAGCCCAGGTCGACGGCGAATCCCATCACTGTCAGCGGTGGCAGCCCTCCGATCCAGAAGAGTGCCCATGCCGCCGCTATAAAATGCCCTAGCAGGCGCCAGCGTGCGCTGATGTGGCCATGGTCATCCAGAAATCCCAACACCGCGATGCCAGCCCCAGCGCCGAATAATGCCCATGTGAGCGGCCAGGCAATCAGGCCCAGGCTGGCGGTCAGCAGCAACGCTAACAGAAAGCTGACGACGATCGAGACGCCACCACCTCTGGGCGTGGGTACCACGTGCGAACTGCGCGCATTCGGGATGTCGATCAGGCTTCGAGCCAGTGCGTAATGGCGTAAAGCCCCCGTCAAAAGGAGAGCGACAATCGCCACCGTCGGTAACAGCCACCACATATTCATTTAATTTGCGTTTCCAAGAAATGTTTACCTGTCTTATGCAATGCCTGATCAACGCTGCTCGGTGGCGTCCAGCCCAACAGTTCGCGGGTTTTGCCTATGTCGACCTGCAGGGACCCACATAGCCGTTGAGCCAGCGCCCGGCGCCCCAGCGCAGTGGCGCCGGCTTGCAGCAACCAACTCGGTACAGGCAACAAACGTGCGGGCTTGCCCAGCGCCATCGCCATTCGACGCAAGAGCGCCGTGGTCGAAAGGTCTTCTCCATCACTGACCAGGAAGGTTTGATTGGCCGCCGCGGGATGCTCGGTGCACGTCACAATCAAATCAACCAGATTCTCCAGAGCAACCAGGCTGCGTCGATTGTCCACGGCCCCCAAGGGCAAGGGCAGACCTTTGTGCAACCAGCGCATCATGCTCAGAAAGTTCGCTTGAACGCCGGGCCCGTAAACCAGTACGGGGCGGATGATCACCACTTCCATGCCGGTTTCGCACGCTAACGCTCGCAGGCCATGCTCGGCCTCCTTTTTGGAGACGCCGTAGGGATCGGTAGGGGCTGTCGGACTCTCGGCTGTGTACGGCGCGCCCGCCACCGTGCTTTCGCCATTGACCTTGATCGAACTGATAAAGATAAAGCGCTTTACCCCGCAAGCGGCGGCTTGGCGGGCCAGGTTGAGGGTGCCTTCGACATTGACTCGCCGATATTCGGCAAGTGGATCGGTGGATGCGTCACTCATGACATGGACCCGGGCCGCCAGATGAATCACCGCATCCTGGTCCTTGAGCAACGCTTGCCAATCCTGTTCGGCGGATAGCCCGCTGACAAGGCTCTGCTTGATGCACGGATCGAGTTCGGCCTTGAGTCCGCGTACAGCGGCGGTAATCGAGTGATGCCGTTCAAGCAGTGGTGCGATTAATCCACTACCGATAAAGCCGCTCGCTCCCGTCAGAAGGATTTGCATAATCAAGGCGTTCCTGTAAGTGAAAGAATGTCTTTCGACATTTCGCGCATGATTCGGTCGCGTCCAAAACGCTCGACGAAGGCGTGGCGCGGGCACGTCATGACATTCAGTGTCTCGAAAGCCTGCATACCGGCAGCAGCATCGCAGGGTGCAAACACGGCGGCGTTCTCAATATGTTCAGATACGAAACTGGCGGCGTAACCCGAAATGCCCGCCCAGATCGGCTTGCCCAGTGCGGCATATTCAAACACTTTTGATGGCAAGACTTTGCGGAACGCATCGTGGTCATTCAAATGCAGAAAAAGCACATCCGCCGCCTGATAAGCCTCGATCAATTGCTCGCGCTTGACCGGCTTTTGCAGCTCAACATTGGTACAACCTTGAGCGGCAAGGGCTTCCTTTAATAGCTCGATTCGACCGCCATCACCGATCACCCTGAACCGCAGTTTCCCCTCAAGCTGTTTGGCGAGCTGGGGGATGATGTTGTGCAGCCCCTGGCCTTCGCCAATATTCCCTGCGTAGACCACGTCCAGAATCTGATTTGAAGACTTTTCTTCAGCGACCGGTTGCGCATTGAGGAACTCGTCATCAATGCCATTTGTATAGGTCGAGTAGCGTTGATCGGGGTAGCGTAATTTGAAGTAAGGCAGAAAGCCTTCAGAGACCAGATTGACCTTTTGCGCCGAGTGAATGGTAAAACGTTCGATCAGCGACAATGCCGGTTTAAGTAGCCAGACCTTGTTTTTGGACAGTACGTCCTTGATCGTATCGACAAAGATATCGCGTATATCCAGGTAGAGCGGCGTCCGCTTAGTGCGTGCCATCAACGCTCCCAGCGCAGCGGTCATCAGTCGCGAAGACGTCGCGTAGATAAGGTCGTAGCGTTGGTTTCGCACAATCTTGCGCACCGCGTTGGCGTACACCAGAAAGGCCTTGGCTTGATCGACCATCCCGCTTTTGTGGGGGGGCAGGGCAATCCGGCGGACGGTCAGCCTGGGATGTTCCTCCAGCTCCGCAGCCTGAGTGCTGAAGGAGCTGTAGCGATTGGGCAATGTGGTAATCAGTTCAATATGCGCATTTTCGGGAAGTTGCTCCAGAAGCGCTCCCACCAATGCTGTCGTGCGGAATGAGCCGGCGGATAAATCAGGCTGATAATAAAAGCTCAAGATTAAAAGTTTCATGTACGCCTCACCAGGTTATGCAGGTGGTCAGTCTGTCTGTCGAGATGTCTGCGACGATGCACTGGTTGGGGACAGACTTGCCGAATTCCGGATGCCATGTGGAAGGCGCCACATGGATCCGGGTCGCGCCCTCTAATGTCGCGACAGCGACCTGACCACCGGGCAAGGTGATGCTTATCGTGTTGCCGTGTTGCACAGCGCTGACATCGGGGTGTAAAAACAGCCTCGATACAGCTCTATCGAATGCACCTGAAACAGAATCCATGACCTGTAATTGGCCGGACGTTGCGAGCCACTCGCGGGTATGCACGTTTTTCCCAGCGAGCCGCAGGTAGCCGTCATGGCTGCTGCTGATGCGTACGGTATCGGCCGTCTGTTCGATCTTGCCCACGGTAGTACGTGCGCGTCGCGCGACCCGGAAACCGGCCCACACTTGCGATGAGCTTTCACCGTTCACTTCTATTGTATTGTGCGCTGCCGTGCTGCGCTGACGATGGCGTTCGGCGCCTTCTCCGTATTGCGATGTCCCGGAGTTGACGAAAACCCGCTGGCCAAACAGGCTGAGTTCGAAACTCAGGGTGTCGGCGTGGGTGTGACCGGGCTGATAGTCAGGCGCAACCTGGGCGAGGTTCAATAGCGCCTTGCACTGATTGCCAAAGTTAATCGCCACATAGCCACTAGCCGCCTGGTGCTCAACGACAATCACCGAGGTGTCGGGCATTTCGTCCTGCGCACGGCACCCCAATTCAACCGCGTACGCCTCTATATCAAGCAGCGTCGGCGCTATACCGAATGCGCAGTCATTGAAGAATGGAATGCCGCCATCAGGATGCTGGAGGCTGCGCAACCAGGCTATGCCACGCTCGATCAGGCGTCTCCATTTATCTTGGCGAGTGGTCAGTTCCGGCAGTTCGGAATGAGTGGCCAGGTTCAGCAAGTCGCACATATCCCAAAGAAGGGATGCGTGGTACATGGGGGAGAGTTCGAAGTGCGCACCATCCGCGAGAAACTGTTCTTCTATTTCCTCATCAAGAATCTTCAGGCCCTTGGCCAGCCAGCCATCCGCCTGTCGACCATGCAGAAAGCTCCCGGCAAATACCAGTGCCTTGCCATTCACGAACAGATGGTTGGCGAGAATGTGGTATTCGACCTGTTCGGACAGGGCATGGGCCTGGGTCGCCAGGCTGTCCAGCCAGTGGGGTTCCAGGTTCGGTTGTTGTTGCAGCCACTTGATCAGGTTCACGATACGCAAAGACAGCGTATACGGTTCCCAGCCGCACCCACTGAAGGGGGGATTGTCTGCAATCCAACTGTTTACCAGGCGTTTGTCGAAGTCGGTGCGGGTTTGGTCGGATGATGCCAAATGATCCAGGTAGTGCAGGTTGTATTGCCAGATTTTTGGCCGCGTCTCATCGTGCCAATCGATCGGCGCGGTCAGCCCCATGAATTCAAACTGCTCATCCGCATTGAAGCGCGAGGCACTCCAGCGCGCAGCATTCTCCAGGTGAACACCTGGGCGTCGGGTAAAACCCTGTGCGCAAAACGGCCGGACGTTGGCGAAGCGATAATAAAGACGATAAAAGATCTGCTTCAATCGCAACATTTTGACAGTGTGGTAGAGCTTGGTTATTCGTTGCATCAACGCCCTGCTTATGAAGACCACTTAAAAGGTGTAGTCGTGAGTATGGTCTGGCGATAGTTATGGAAAATTTATTTTCAGCCAGCGCTCGAAGTACAACACCTGCCAGAGTTTGTAGGTATTGTTTGCGCTGCCTGAGAAGTGATTGCTCACTAATTTTTCCACTTCCTCGCGGGCAACGTAGGTGTAGATGCGCTCGAACTCGGCGAGCAGGCGTTGTGGGCCTATCCGACGAATAATGCCGTCAAGAGGTGGATTGAAACCCGTTTTGGGACGCTCAACCAATGCGGCAGGTAGCAGGCTTTTGAGCAGGTTCTTGAGTGGGGCCTTTGGTGCGCCGCCCTTGAGCAAGTCTGCACTTGAGCTGGCAAGGCCGCTGGCCACCACGCGTTCGTCCAACAGTGGGACGCGCAGTTCGATACTGGCCAACATGCTCGCCTTGTCCGAAACACTCAGGTTATGGCTCAAGAAGCCTGTCTGGTCAAAGTGCTGTGCGCATTTGACTTTGTCCTCGGGGTCTCCGGTGTAGCGGTTCAATACGTTGGCCAAGCGTTGCTTGTATTGTTGCTCGCGCCCGGCGTAGTCATGGAAAAAACCCTTCAACTCCTGGCGGGAGAAGTACCCCAGCATGCGTGAGTATGCCAAAGGCCAATAGCTTTCCTGAGCGTAGGAGACCAGCCGCTCGAACTTCTTGTCGAGTCGTTTTGGAAATAATTTGAGTTTCAGCAGTGCGCTCAACAGGGGGTACAGCAACCGAATCAATGTGTGGTGCTTCAATACGGTGTAGCGTGGGTAACCGGCAAACGCTTCATCGCCGCCCATGCCACTGAGCATGACGGTGTACCCGCTTTTCCTGGCTTCGGTGGACAAGCGATAGGTCGCCCAGAACGTGTAGTCGGACACCAGTTCTTCGGTGTTCGCAGCGACGAAATCGATTGATTCGAACGGGTCGATGTTTGAGTCAAGAATCTCTGTGACCACCAGCTTTTTGCCAAGGTGTTCGGCGATATTGGCGGAAAACTTCATATCTACAATGGAGTCGTCCGTTGCGTCGTACTTTGCAAAAAACAAATCAGCGTCACCGGTGAAACTGGCCAGGATGCTGGAGTCTGCGCCACCACTGAAAAATACGCCGACCGGAACGTCCGCTTCCAATTGGCGCGTCACCGCAGAACGCACATCTTCGGCGAGGGTTTGCCCTGTCTTGAAGTTCGTCGCGGTCTGGTAGCGCTGAGTCGTTATGTCGCCGGTTGTCAGGTCGAACGCCAAGTAACAGCCGGGCATCAACTTTTTGATGGCCTTGTAGCCCGTGTTGGGTTCGTAGAGAAAGCCGTTATTGAAGAATTCGAAGACATCATCCTGATCTATTTCGGCAGTCACTTGCGAAAAGCATTTCAGGCCGCGAATTTCTGAGCAGGCGTAGAGGCCGTTGGCATTGGAATAGCAATACACCGGCTTGATTCCAACGACGTCCCTTACAAGAAACGTTTTTTTGCGCGATTCATCCAATAGGACGAACGTGAACATGCCCTCCAGCAGCGCGAAGGCCTGTTCCTGGTGTTCTACATACAATTGCAGGATGACTTCGGTGTCGGAGGTGCCCTTGAAGAGGTAGCCTTTTTCCACCAGCTGCCGGCGTAACACATGGTGATTGAACACTTCGCCATTGAACACGATGCTCACGCCATTCCCGGCAAACATCGGCTGGCTGCCGGTTGGAGACAGGTCCAGGATACTCAGCCTGTTGTGCCCAAGGCCAACCTGATAGTCCGCGACACTGGCGAAATAAGTGCCGGACGCGTCCGGACCTCGATGCCGGGTCACGGCCAGGCTTTTTTCCATTTGCGCCTGGGTCTCGGGAACATCGTGTTTAACTGCAAAAAAGCTGAGGCCGCACATTATACCGAGGTCTCCTGAATGTCTTTGACGACCGTTCCCGGCGTGGCGTTATGTCCGTCAGGCGAGGCGATATTCATCACCTGGGTTGAATGTTTGTGCGCCAGCATCACTCCCCAGGCTGCTGCGAGCAGCAGGTTGAAAGAAATCAGGCGAAAGACCGCGAAAAACAAACCATAGATCGCCAGAGTCATGACCGCCGTGCGAATCACCGCGAGGTAGATGGGGGCGGCTTTCAGGGTGGTCAATCGGTATAGCACCGGAGGGGCCAGTACGGCGGCATATATCAGCAGCCCGACTACGCCGCCGACCATCAGCATGTACAGTGGCCAGTTATGGATATAGCCCACTGATTCGGTGAATGAATCACCGTTGGGCCTCTCCCAGTGCATCTCGTGTTTGACCCCGATACCGTTGCCCAGCACAGGATGATTCAGGAACATATCCCAGGCGATTTTATATTCCTCGACGCGAGAAGAGACGTTGAAGTCCTTCTTCTCCTCGGGGGGCTTGGGATCGAGGAGTATGGCTGTCAGTTCCTCTGGTTGCGTATTTTTCGCTCCAATGGACTCAATGGATGACGTTGCGATAGGTAATGCGGTCTGTGCCAGTGAGTTCAAGCGTCCGAGCCATATATCCTGCATACCGGTGGCGAAAATGAATGCGAGGCCAAACAGGGTTTGAATGCCGATACTTGATGCCACTTTCAGCCGTAGGCGTTTATGCGCGAAAAACGTATAGAGCGCGAACAGGCCAATAACGAGGAGCGCACTGATCAGCATGCTTCGTGTAAATGTGATCAGCACGGCGGCCATGCACAGCAGCGACATAAAACTGCCGATCAAAGCTACCCTTCGGTCAGGTGTCAGTGTGCAGACTACATAACCGACCACCATTCCCAGTGGCAGTATCGCGTCGGTTGCTTGCGCCACCATCATGGTGATGCGACCACGCATCGGTCCCAGTGCCTGGGCGTTGTGCAGTGCTTCTTCTTGGGAAATCCTGACCATTTCCCCATCGGCCGGAAGGACCCAGTATGGCTGCCAGATGCCGTGATAAAAGTAATAAAGAACGATGTAGCCGGCGGTTAGTAAAATCAGGCTTCCCACCGATGCGCCCAGCCAATGGATATCGCTTTCCTCACGGCCGAGGAGGGCGCAGATCGGGATCAATGCGTAGATGAACACAAAGGGCACGACCCCCCTGATCCAGTCGGCCAGGGGAACAGGGTGATACATCGCTACTGCAAGGTTGAGCACCAGAAAGCCCGCGCCTACCAGGATTGGCGCGGCGAACAGGCGCAGGGTTGGCCTGACACCCTGAGCACGAAGCAATTTGAATAGTGTACTGAGAAATATCACCCCTATCAGGGCGGCAAATGCTATTTCCTGTGCACCTGCGGACGGCGGCGCAGGTCTTAGCGCAAACGCCAATGGGAATAGCGCCAGCAAACCCAACCAGGGTGACCTTATGGCCGTTAATACCAGTAAAGCGCTGCCGATCATGGCCGTGTAGAAAAGCACGCCAGAACCCTGCATGAATAAAATAGCAACGAGCGCCGCCGCCGTGATCGCCATGGTATTTTTGACGCATCGATGGTTAATCACCCTGGCGCTCCGTAGTGTGATCAAGGGCGTATCGCTTTGTAGTCATCTGCCGTTTGCCCAATCACTCGGGCAGGTATCCCCACAACGATTGAGTTATCAGGGACGTCTTTCAAGACGACCGCCGAAGCCCCAATTTGACAGTTGTTGCCGATGGTGATGTCGCCAATGATTTTTGCGCCTGCTCCTATGTAGCAGTTGTCACCGATTACCGGGCAGCGATTGATCTGGCTGGTGACATAGCCCTCAGCGGCACCGATGGTGATGCCTTGTCCCAGTACGCAGCCTTCGCCCACTTTTGCATTCGCGTGCAGTACAACGCCGATCGCGCCATAAGCGAAGATCGTGCCTCTTCCGATGGTTGCGGAGATCGGAATGTAAGAGTTGAACAAAAGAAAAATCACATTTCGAACAAGGCCCGGTAACAACGGTACTCGGTGCCTATACAGCCAGTTGCCTACTCGATAAAGTTTTACTGCGTTCACGGTTAAAACCTCAACGTTCGAATATCGGCGGGCCGAAGCTGGAGTGCTCCCACGGCAATGACCAGGAGCGAGCCCATATACAGGGCGGCCCAGACCAGGCTGATAGAGGTCAGGAAAATGGCCAGCGGCGAAAGAAAGGCGACCCAGAACACCACCGGCAAGCGGATGCCTGGACGACAGGCGACATGCAGGAACAACAAGTAGGCCGAGAACCCTATGGCGTAGAACACCTGCGCCTGTTCCAGGTTTTGAACAAACACAATCATGCCCGCGATGGCCAGCGGCGCAATCACCAGGTTTGCCACGATGACTTTACGGTGCAGGCCGCAGGCGACCAGGTAGCGCTCTGTCACCACCGCCCAGTACAACACCGGCAGGCAGGGCAGCATCACCAGATAGGCCGAGTACTGTGGGAACAGCCATGCGCCTGCATACCCGCCCAGCCCGACCAGCGCGAAGTAGAAGATAGCGACCGAGGTGATGATTCTGTATTGCGCTTGGCGCTGCCCGCCCGAAACGAAGGCAACAAAAACGGCCCTGACGTTGACGGGGAACAGGCTGGTTGCTGATTGAATGATCGAGACGATGACCCTGAACAATCCAAGATCGCGCACGGGCAGGCTCTTGGAAAGAATGAGGGGCAGGATGTTGGTGAGCAGATTGAACACCAGTGTGATGGATACCATCCTGGGTAACAACGCCAGCACACCTTGGCATGTGTGCAAGAGCTGTTTGCCGACGGGCAGTTTCGCCCCTTTGAAAAACAGCACCGCCATCGCAAACGCGCACGGAATTAAATTGGTCAGGATCAATATATCGACAATGCTCAGCGGCAAAATCTGCTGGTGACTGATTAGCAGGAGCGTGAAGAAGACCCCGAGAAACAGCACCAGGTAGGCCACGATCCAACGTTGCAGGCGCAGCCCGAACAGCGATAACAGACACGCCGAGCTTAACAGCATCACACCAAGCAGGAGCGGGTTGCCGATATGATCAATCAGGTTCACGGCGCTGAACAGTACAAAAATCAGCACAGCCATAAACAATGACGTCACGAGAATATACTCGGCCTCCACACTGGCAATCAGTTGCTCATTGACGATATCCAGAAGCTTTTGAAATAAAAATACCAGTACGTTGGCCTTGATGAATGCGCCATACGCTTCCAACCCGTAGAGGCCGGGAATCACAAAGTTAACGACCAGGCCACTTATCAGTGTCAGCACCTGGATCAATAGGTTGACCATGCCAGAACCTCTTGAACCCTCATTATGACAAATGCAATTGCATGATCATTTGACCAAGGTGCCCCACTCGGTGCACGGAAACCGACGCAATATTAACGGCTCGCGTCGATTTCCAAGCAGGGTTCCTCAGCCTTTTTCAAACCCACACGCCGCGTGTATCAATGACTTTGAGCGATGACAAGCGTGTAGCCGGGATTGTCTTGAACACGCTGTGATCGACCAGCAGCACAATCACGTGCGCAGAAGCGAGCGCCTGGTCAATTCCGGTCAGGGTTGCGAGACCTTCAAGGCGAGCGGGTAAATGCCCGATGTTCGGTTCAACCGCAAGCACAGTACCGGGATGGGAATGGGCGATCTGTGCGGCGATCTCCAGGGATGGGCTTTCACGCAGGTCATCAATGTCCGGCTTGAAGGCCAGCCCGAGACAGGCAACCGTAACCTCCTTGGCCGTTTTCGAAGGGTTCTCCTGCAGGAATTGGCCGATGGCCAGTTGAACCTGCTCCAGTACCCACGTTGGTTTGCTGTCATTCACCTCCCGCGCGGTACGTATCAGGCGCGCCTCGGCCGGCGTTTTGCTGACAATGAACCAGGGATCGACAGCGATGCAATGACCGCCCACGCCAGGTCCGGGCTGCAGGATATTGACACGGGGGTGGTGATTGGCCAGGCGTATCAGTTCCCATACGTTGATATTGAGCTTCTCGCAGATCATCGACAGCTCGTTGGCAAAGGCAATATTCACGTCGCGAAAACTGTTTTCGGTGAGTTTGCACATCTCGGCAGTGCGTGCGTCGGTGATGATGCATTCACCTTCGACGAAGGTTTTATATAGCAGCCGCGCAGCTTCTGAGCATTTACTGGTCAGCCCGCCAATGATGCGATCGTTTGCAATCAGTTCACGCAATACATGACCCGGCAGCACGCGCTCCGGACAATGTGCGATACGGATGTCTGATTCTGTGCCATGGGTTTGCGGGAATGTCAGGTCCGGTCGGCTTTCGGCCAGCCACGCAGACATTTGCTCGGTCGCCCCGACTGGAGAGGTTGATTCCAGAATGACCAGGTCGCCTTTTTTCAGTACCGGAGCAATGGCTTTGCTGGCAGATTCTATGTAGGAAAGATCCGGTTCGTGGTCGCCCTTGAAGGGGGTAGGAACGGCAATGAGAAAGGCATCGGCCGGCTCCGCCGTTGCCGTTGCCCGCAAATAGCCTTCAGTGACAGCCGCGCGTACGACGATGTCCAGATCCGGTTCGATAATATGGATATCGCCGCGGTTAATGGTTGCCACCGCGTTCGGGTTGACGTCAACGCCGATGACTTTTTTCTTGCGTGAGGCGAACACTGCGGCCGTTGGAAGTCCGATATAGCCGAGGCCGATGACAGAAACAGTTTCGAAACTCATGAGTTAGCCTTTTTAATTCGTGAAAGCGCTTCCAGAATCCGCGTGGATGCCTTTCCGTCACCGTAGGGGTTGTGGGCGAAGCTCATCCGGCGGTAGGCGTCAACATCAGTCAGCAGGACGCTCAAATGAGTGCTGATGACCTCAATCTCGGTCCCGACCAGTTTTACCGTTCCCGCCTCGACTGCCTCCGGACGCTCGGTGGTGTCACGCATCACCAGCACAGGTTTACCCAAAGACGGCGCTTCTTCCTGAATACCGCCTGAATCACTCAGAATCAGATAGGACCGATTCATCAGGTACACAAAGGGCAGATAATCCAGGGGTTCGATCAAATGGATATTTTCGACGTCGGTCAGTAGTCGCCTGACCGGCTCGCGCACATTCGGATTCAAGTGAACGGGGTACACAATCTCGACATCGGGGAAGTCCTTGGCGGTATTGATCAGGGCTTGGCAGATCTTCTCAAAGCCGCCCCCAAAACTTTCTCGACGATGACCCGTTACCAGAATCACTCGCTTGCCTTCACCCAGAAATGAAAACTGTTGGTGAAACTGCTGTTGCAGGGCCGCACTGCTCTTGATCCGCTCGACTACGTCCAGTAACGCATCAATGACGGTGTTGCCGGTCACGTGGATGCTATGAGGCGCAACACCTTCCCTGAGCAGGTTCTGCCTGGACGTCTGCGTCGGAGCGAAGTGCAATGTTGCAAGGGCGCCGGTCAGCTTGCGGTTTGCTTCCTCGGGCCACGGTGAGTAGAGGTTGCCAGTACGCAGGCCGGCTTCGACGTGAGCCACGGGAATTTGATGGTAGTAGGCGGCCAACGTAGTGGCAAAGGTTGTCGCGGTGTCGCCGTGGACCAATACGATGTCCGGTTTGAATACAGCGAAGACTGTTTTCATTCCTTGCAGAATGCCACTCGTGACATCAGTCAAATCCTGGCCGGGCTTCATGATGTTCAAGTCAAAATCAGGCGTGATTTCGAAAAGCTTGAGCACCTGGTCAAGCATTTCCCGATGTTGGCCAGTCACGCAGACCTTTGCGTCGAAGCGCTCATCCGCAGCAAGGCTCAGCGCCAATGGAGCCATTTTGATTGCTTCAGGCCGCGTGCCGAACACACACAAGGTTTTTAAAGTCATCGCAACACCGCTACTGAAAAATAAGGTTCAACGCACGCTTACGCCATGATCCGCGGATTTAGGGTGCCGTCATTTTTGGTTCGCCGCGCATCCGCTAGCCCCGGGGCAGAGCGGTGAAGCATCGCAATCAGATAGTGCAAATGTGTCATCTGATGGTTGTGCGTACGACATTTGCGATAAGCCCACTAACAGGCAGTTGGGGGCCAGGCGAATCAATTCAGCTGAGTCCAAAGCGATTTTCCTGCATGGGGTGGCATTTTTTGAACATCGCATGTGTACGCCCGCGAGGGCGGTTCAGTAAGTAGTGCGCAGGCTCTAAAGTGCGCTGGTCATTTTTATCCAGCGCGAAGATTAATTCGTGTTGAGCCTGCTTACTTGTGCGAAGTGGCATCTTTCTCATTAAGGTCAATCGTCCCGTTCATGCAGTCTGGCTATTTTTGTTATGGTGAATGCCTTCAGACCTTTCCTACATTGTTCTTTACTGTAATGGCACGTGGTAAAGCGTGGCGGAGTATAACCTTGAAGGAAGTATTTTTCCCAAGGTTGGAATGGAACACCTGTTCGATTTGGCTCATCGGACGCTTCAATACAGCGTTTTAGAGCATTGGAGATAGAAATCGAATAAGCCGCTGGTGCATCTTGGCGATGGTAACACAGGGTCATGAATGGTTTGAAGGCCGTCCATTTCTGTTACACTTTCTCTTAGTTGAACTGTTGCTATGCTTGCTAATGATAGGATTGCTATTGCTGTCTGTCGGGCCAAGCTTAGCAGTTGGTCATACGTATGCCATTTTTGCGTACGAAATAGCTGAATAGCCGGATTTGCAGGGTTAAACGCCTATCGCTCGTTGATTTTTTGGGTCGTGATGATGATTTCAAAGGATTTCCGACACAACGCGGGTATCATTCCGTCCGTGGTGATTATTGTATGTAGAGCGGTGCTCGATGGTGGCACCTTTAGAGCAAGGGTACGGGTGCCTCGCCCCGAAGACACGCCATCGAGGAATGAGATTTTTCTGAAAGGAGATTTTGTGATGCAGTTATCGCGTCTATGTAGTCTATATTCAGCACTGGCAATTCATCGTATATCACCATTTTCGTCGATTGGCGGGTTTTGACTTCAGGAGCATGAAAGTGTCGGATAGGGGCATGGATAAGATGAGAGTTTTTTTATTGAATCTCCCGCGCCGCCACAAGCGCATCCTTCAGGTGCTTGTCGATATTTTGTTGGTGTGGGTTTCATTGTGGATGGCCTTTGTCGTCCGACTTGGCATTGCCGAGATGGAACAACCGATCCAGCGATATACATGGCTGTTCTTGAGCGCTCCGGTGATTGCCATTCCCTTGTTTATTCGCTTTGGCATGTACCGTGCGGTGATGCGCTACTTTGGTAACGATGCACTTATTACCATCATCAAGGCGGTGAGCCTTTCTTCACTTATTCTGGGTCTGGTTGTCTATCTTTACAGCAATCATCAATATGTTGTTCCGCGCTCGGTGATTTTCAACTACTGGTGGTTATGCCTGGTGACCGTGGGTGGGTTGCGTCTGGCGATGCGCCAGTACTTCATGGGAGATTGGTTCGCCGCAGCGCAACATGTTCCCTTTACCAATCGTGATGATGGGTTGACGAAAGTTGCCGTTTACGGAGCAGGCTCTGCGGGTAATCAACTGGTCGCCGCGTTGCGCATGGGGCGGATCATGCGCCCGGTTGCTTTCATCGATGACGATGGGAGTATTGCCGGCCGTGTGATATCCGGGCTGCAGGTGTTCAAGCCCAAGCATATCCAGCAGATGATCGACGCCACGGGCGCCCAGCAGATATTGCTGGCGGTTCCTTCGGCGGGGCGCGGGCGCAGGCGTGAGATTCTTTCTAACCTGGAGCGCTTTCCACTGCACGTGCGCAGCGTTCCGGACTTCATGGAGTTGGCCAGTGGGCGAGTCAAGGTCGACGATATCCAGGAAGTCGATATTGCCGACTTGTTGGGGCGCGATGCCGTACCGGCCCAGGAAGACCTGCTTGAGCGTTGCATCGTCGGCCAGTCGGTCATGGTCACCGGCGCGGGAGGATCGATCGGGTCTGAGCTGTGTCGGCAGATCCTGGCCCTGAAGCCCAAGACCCTGCTGCTGTTCGAACACAGTGAGTTCAATCTTTACAGCATCTTGTCTGAACTTGAGTACCGCATTGCCCATGAGTCACTGCCCATCAAGTTATTGCCTATCCTGGGCTCCGTACGCGACGAGAGCAAACTGCTTGACGTCATGAAGAGCTGGCACGTCGACACGGTTTATCATGCGGCTGCGTACAAACATGTGCCGATTGTCGAACACAATATTGCCGAAGGCGTGTTGAATAACATTATTGGCACTGTGAATACTGCCCAGGCAGCCTTGAAAGCCGGTGTGGTGAACTTCGTGCTGATTTCCACCGACAAGGCTGTTCGGCCGACTAATGTCATGGGGAGTACCAAACGCCTTGCAGAGTTAGCCTTGCAAGCACTCAGCCTGGAGAAAGCTCCGGTGATGTTTGGCGACAAGTCCGGCGTGGCACGCGTCAACAAAACCCGCTTCACCATGGTCAGGTTTGGCAACGTATTGGGTTCTTCAGGCTCCGTGATTCCGCTTTTTCACCGGCAGATCAAGGCGGGCGGCCCATTGACCGTCACGCACCCCAAGATCACGCGTTATTTCATGACCATCCCCGAAGCCGCCCAACTGGTGATCCAGGCCGGTTCCATGGGGCAGGGTGGGGATGTGTTCGTACTGGACATGGGCGAGCCGGTAAAAATTATAGAACTGGCGGAAAAAATGATTCATTTGTCGGGGTTGAGTGTGCGCACGGATAAAAACCCTCACGGCGATATTGCAATTCAGTTCACCGGATTGCGTCCAGGCGAAAAGCTCTACGAGGAGTTGCTGATCGGCAACAACGTCGTGGCGACCCAGCATCCGATGATCATGAGTGCCAACGAGGACTATCTGGCCTGGGACGTACTCAAAAACAAACTGAGCGAATTGCTCGCCGCGGTGAGGGAGGACAACTACGACCGTGTGCGCCAGATCCTGCGTGAAACGGTCAGCGGTTATTCTCCCGACGGCGAAATCGTCGACTTGATCTACCAGCAGCGCCGTTTGGAACCGTGATTTAACACTCTGTTACTCAAGCATTTTTGACGAATCTCCAACATCACCTAAGTTTGAAAAGCAGCTTCGGAAAAGCTGCTTTTTTCTTACCGATGTCATGGAGCGTCACCAATGCAAAACACCTCTCTCACCTCGCTAATCTTCGCTTTTCTCACTACTTTGTCGGCAGCGACCACCGCCGCCCCGTCCGTCAAACCCGAAACGCCAGCCCCTATCACCGCGCAAGTCACCAAGACCGAGCAATCGGCCAAGGTCAATCTCAACGCCGCTGACGCGCAAACCCTGCACCGCGACCTCTTCGGCATCGGCGCGGCCAAGGCCAAGGCGATCGTCGCTTATCGTGAAAGCAATGGCCCCTTCACGGCGGTTGATGAATTGCTGGAAGTGAAGGGCATCGGCAAGGCGCTGTTGGAGAAGAACCGCGACAGGCTGGCGCTCAACTAAGGCAGTGAGAAGAGGCCGGTCGCTGATCGGCCTTTTCGTCTTCCAACTCTTGACCGCCAACCTGGCATGAAAAGTGATTACGTCTCCCGAGTAGATTGTTCAACAATCGAGAGGTAATCATGTCTCCCAGTTTGTCGCTAGCCGATCAGATTGCTCTGGAGTTGCGTGCCGACATCATCGGCGGTCGGCTTTTGCCGGGCATGCCGTTGGTCGAGGTCGAGCTGGTCAAGGCCTACAACGCTTCGCGCAATACGATTCGTGAAGCGCTGCATCGTTTGGGCCACGAGGGGTTGACCCGTTACGTGCGCAACAAGGGCGTGGTGGTGCGGCGGTTGGAACGCCACGAGGTGCGCGACCTGTTTGTAGTCCGTCGTACCCTTGAGTTGCAGGCGATTGCCCAGAGCGGTCCGCTCACGATGGAGCAATCCGACTGCATGCAAAACGCCATTGATGCCACCACCCTTGCTCGGGAGCGCGAAGATTGGCGCGCCGTGGCGACACACAGCTTACGGTTCCATCAGCACATCGTAAGTTTGATGCGCAGTCCGTTGTTCGACGAGTTCTTTGCCCAGGTCATTGCGCAACTGCGCCTGGTGTTTTGCGCAGCGCCGGATGAGCAGCGTTTTCAGTCGCCCTGGCTGGAGCGTGACCGTGAAATTTACCAATTGTTGGTCCAGCAGGACAAACCGGCGGCAGGGGAGGCGATGAGCCTTTACCTGAAGGATTCGGAATGTCTGTCGTTGGCCCTGTTCTCCCCTGCCTGATCGAGGATCTGCATCATGTACAAAGACTATCCGGCCGCTTATCAGGTCAGTAAAGGTTCGGCGCTGCAGGTTGACACGGCGTTTTATGAGCGCATTCGTGATCGAGCGGATCAACGCACGCTGATTGAGCAGTTCGAAGTACCCATTCGTACGGGCAGGGCGTGGAAGGTACCGGCCGGGCATGTATTTCGTGTGACCACGCCGGTGGGACCGCAGGTGGGGGACTTTAACGTGTGGAATGCCAATGATCCGCGTGAACGCCTGTGGGCGGCGCGTACCCGTCAGTTGCAGGGCGCGCATGTCAGCACCCACGACCGGCTGTGGTCGAACCTGCCGTTTTTGCGGCCTTTGGTCACCATTACCGATGACAGCCTGGCCAGCTACGGTATCGATGAACACGGCGGGCGCCTGCACGATTTGCTTGGCACGCGCTGCGATCCGTATGTGAACCGCATGCTGACCGGTGAGGACTTTCATCACCATTGCCACTCGAACCTGACGCGTGCAGTGTTGCCCCACGGCCTGACGGAATTCGATGTGCATGACGTGCTGAATATTTTTCAATGCACCGGCCTGAATCATGACGACATGTATTTCATGAAGGCGTGCCCGGCACAGAAGGGCGATTACCTGGAGTTCTTTGCCGAAATTGATTTGCTGTGCGCGCTGTCGACGTGCCCAGGCGGGGATTTGTCGCTGCCGATGTGGGGGCCGGATGCGCAGGACCCGCTCACAGTCTGCCGTCCGCTGGGGGTTGAGATTTATAAACTGGAGGAAGAGCTATTGAGCGGCTGGAGCCAGCCGGAGCGTGCTGCCTACAAGGGGCAGCACGGGTTGCATATTGCCAAGGCGGACTGGGAGTAAGAAACCCTAGCGATCCTGCGCATCCTTGGCATCCGCCTGGGCGTTGCGCTCGGCCAAGCGTTTGCGTTGTTCGTCGGTGAGTTCCACCTTGTTGGCGCTGTCACGCAGCATCATCAGCCCACCGACGATCGACCCGAGCGCTACTACCATAATCAACCACGCGTACCACGGCATAAGGCTCTCCTTGAGGCAGATTGCCGTGGGAGGTTTTTCCCACGGGAATGACTGCTTTGAGTAACGGGCGTTCTGAGTAGTTCAGTGTAGGCCGTTCTGCCTCGCAAATCTTAGAGCCCGGTCAACATTGCATCTGCCGGGGCATCGGCGCGGTCCTGCGCAGTCATCTGGAAGTAGATGAAACCCACCACCATGAAGCCCAGGAAAATCAGCCCGATCAGTGTGTTGAACCAGGCCATGGCCACCAGGCACACCACTGCCAGCACCAGGGCAATGCCCGGTACGATTGGGTAGCCCGGCGCGCGGAAGGTACGTTCCAGCAGTGGCTCGGTTTTACGCAGTTTGAACAGGCTGAGCATGCTCATGATGTACATGACGATGGCGCCGAATACCGCCATGGTGATCATCGCCGCCGTCAGCGTCATGCCGCCCAGGTTGATCAGGCCGTCGCTGTAGATGGCGGCGATACCGACCACGCCACCGGCGATAATGGCGCGATGGGGTGTCTGGAAACGCGACAGTTTAGCGAGGAAAGACGGCAGGTAACCGGCACGGGCCAGGGCGAAGAACTGCCGCGAGTAGCCGAGGATGATGCCGTGGAAACTCGCCACCAGGCCGAACAGGCCGATCCACACCAGCATGTGCAACCAGCCGGAGCTGTCGCCCACCACGGTTTTCATCGCCTGTGGCAATGGGTCGTTGATGTTTGACAGGGTGCGCCAGTCGCCCACGCCGCCGGCGAAGAACATCACGCCCATGGCCAGGATCACCAAGGTGAGGATGCCGCTGATGTAGGCCTTTGGAATGGTGCGCTTAGGATCTTTCGCTTCTTCGGCCGCCATGGCCGCGCCTTCGATGGCGAGGAAGAACCAGATGGCAAACGGAATTGCGGCAAACATACCGGCAATCGCTGGGGCGCCAAAGGTGTCGGAGCCGGCCCAGCCATTCAGGGCGAAGTTGCTGAAGCTAAAGGCCGGGGCGACCACGCCCATGAATACCAGTAGTTCGGCCACGGCGAGCACACACACCACCAGTTCGAAGGTGGCGGCGAGTTTTACGCCAAGGATGTTCAGGCCCATGAACACGATATAGGCGCCGACGGCCGCGTGTTTCGGGTCCAGCGCCGGAAACTGCACATTCAGGTAAGCACCGATGGCCAGGGCGATGGCGGGCGGGGCGAAGACAAATTCGATCAAGGTGGCCAACCCGGCAATCAAGCCGCCTTTTTCACCAAAGGCGCGGCGGCTGTAGGCAAAGGGGCCGCCAGCATGGGGAATTGCGGTGGTCAGTTCGGTGAAGCTGAAGATAAAGCAGGTGTACATCGCGGCGACCATCAATGAGGTCACCAGAAAGCCCAAGGTCCCGGCCACGCCCCAGCCATAGCTCCAGCCGAAGTATTCCCCGGAGATCACCAGCCCGACGGCAATGCCCCATAAGTGCAGGGTGCCCAAGGTGGGCTTGAGTTGTGTGTTCATTGTGCTGCGCTCCCTGAACGGTTTTGAATGATTCAAGGTGTTGCAGCGGGCATGCCAGTCTGGGAATCATTGTCGTAAAGCGGCGCAACTGTCGTCTGGGGGATGGTTTGGCGTTTGAAATTTCCCGGTGTCGCACCAGATAAGTGCGGCGGTGATTGAGCCGGCGCTATCGCGGGCAAGCCCAGACGCCGAATACCCAGTGTAAACCCCGTATAAACCCACTCTTTACGCCATCTTTACGCCCCGTCCACCCCCTCGCTCTCGTTCCTTTACGCCACTCCTGCGGACAATTGCCCCACACGCGGCACTCGCCGCTAAACGGAGAGACTTCCATGAGCGTTCTGGACGGGGTGTCACTGCTATTGGCCGTGGCGCTGTTCATTTATCTGCTGGTTGCGCTGTTACGCGCGGATCGGAACTAGGAGCGGGCTATGCACAGTTATGACTATTGGCTGATCATCGCCTTCTTTGCCGTGGTACTGGTGCCGGCGCCGTTTCTGGGACGGTTCTACTACAAGGTGATGGAAGGCCAGCGCACCTGGCTGAGCCCGGTGCTGGGGCCTGTCGAAAGGGCCTGTTATCGCCTGTCCGGCGTGGATGCGCAGCAGGAACAAAGCTGGCAGAAATACATGCTGGCCTTGCTCGCGTTTAACCTCGCGGGCTTTTTGCTGTTGTTCGCGATCCTGATATTCCAGGGATCTCTCCCACTGAACCCACAGAAATTGCCGGGCCAGGAATGGACACTGGCCTTCAACACCGCAGTCAGTTTCATGACCAACACCAACTGGCAGAACTACAGCGGCGAAGCGTCCCTGAGTTACCTCAGCCAGATGGCCGGCCTGACCGTACAGAACTTTGTCAGTGCGGCCACCGGCCTTGCCGTACTGGTCGCGTTATGCCGTGGGATCGGTCGCAAATCCGCCCAGACGCTGGGTAACTTCTGGGTCGATATGACCCGCGCCACGCTCTACGGGCTGTTGCCGTTGTGCCTGGTGCTGGCACTGTTCCTGGTGTGGCAGGGTGTACCGCAAACCTTCGCCCATTACGTCGATGCCGTGACGATGCAAGGCGTGGATCAGGTGATCCCGCTGGGCCCGGCGGCCAGTCAGATTGCGATCAAGCAACTCGGCACTAACGGCGGTGGCTTCTTCGGCGTCAACTCGGCGCACCCCTTTGAAGACCCGACCGCCTGGGCCAATCTGTTTGAATTGGCGTCGATCATCCTGATCCCGGTGGCGTTGGTGTTCACCTTCGGCCACTACGTCAAAGACCTGCGCCAGAGCCGCGCCATTCTGGGCTGCATGCTGGCGCTGTTCCTGATCGGCGGCGCGACGTCGCTGTGGGCCGAGTACCAACCTAACCCTGCCCTGAACAACCCGGCCGTGGAGCAAACCGCGCCACTGGAAGGTAAGGAAGCGCGCTTCGGCACCACCGGCACTGTGCTGTGGTCGGTGACTACCACGGCGGCGTCCAACGGTTCGGTCAACGGCATGCAAGACAGCCTCAATCCGCTCAGTGGCATGGTGGCACTGGTCAACATGATGGTCGGCGAGGTGATCTTCGGCGGCGTCGGCGCCGGTATGTACGGCATGCTGCTCAACGTGCTGATCGCGGTGTTCCTGGCCGGCCTGATGATCGGTCGCACCCCGGAATACCTGGGCAAGAAACTCCAGGCCAAGGAAGTGCAATTGCTCGTCGTAACCCTGTTGGTGATGCCGGTGGGCGTGCTTGTGCTCGGTGCCATTGCCGCCAGCCTGCCCGGCCCGGCTGGCGCCATCAGCAACCCTGGCCCACATGGTTTCAGTCAGTTGCTGTATGCCTACACCTCCGCCAGCGCCAACAACGGCTCGGCGTTCGCCGGCTTCAGCGCCAATACGCCGTTCCACAACCTGATGCTCGGCCTGGGCATGTTGATCGGCCGCTTTGGCTACATCCTCCCGGTACTGGCCCTGGCCGGCAGCCTGGCGATGAAAAAGAGCGCGCCGATTGGCCAGAACAGCTTCCCCACCCACGGACCGCTGTTCGTGACCCTGTTGACCGTGACCATTTTGCTGGTGGGCGGCCTGACGTTCCTGCCGACGCTGGCACTGGGTCCTATCGCTGAACACCTGAGTATGGGCTTCTAGGAAGGGATATGAACATGAATATGCCTGCAAAAAACGCGGCCCCGATCACCACTCAGGCGCCTGCCAAAACCGCGATCTCCGCCCTGTGGCGCCCGGCGCTGGTCCAGGCGTTCGTCAAGCTGGACCCGCGCCAGCTGCAACGCTCGCCGGTGATGCTGGTGGTCGAGCTGACCGCGATCCTCACCACCGTGCTCTGCTTCGTGCCCGACACCAGCGTACCTACGTTTGTCGCCGTGCAGATCGCCGTGTGGCTGTGGTTCACCGTGCTGTTTGCCAACTTCGCCGAAGCCTTGGCCGAAGGACGTGGCAAGGCCCGTGCCGATAGCCTCAAGGCCGGTAGCGAAGGCCTCAGCGCGCGGCGCAAGGAGGCCGATGGCAGTTTCAAGGTCGTGCCGGCCACCAGCCTGCGCAAAGGCGATGTGGTACGCGTCGCCGCTGGGGAGATGATCCCCGGTGACGGTGAGGTCATCGAAGGCATCGCGGCGGTCAACGAAGCGGCGATCACCGGCGAGTCCGCCCCGGTAATCCGCGAGTCCGGCGGCGACCGTTCGGCCGTCACCGGCAACACGCGCCTGGTCTCGGACTGGCTGCTGATCCGCATCACCGCCAACCCCGGTGAGTCAACCCTGGACCGCATGATTGCGTTGGTGGAAGGCGCCAAACGCCAGAAAACCCCCAACGAGGTTGCGCTGGATATCCTGCTGATCGGCCTGACGCTGATCTTCCTGCTGGTGGTGGTGACCCTGCAGCCGTTCGCCCACTTCGCCAATGGCAGTTTGCCGTTAGTGTTTTTGGTCGCACTGCTGGTGACGCTGATTCCTACGACCATTGGCGGCTTGCTCTCGGCCATCGGCATTGCCGGCATGGACCGCCTTGTACGCCTGAATGTGATCGCCAAGTCCGGTCGCGCGGTGGAAGCGGCGGGGGACGTGCATGTGTTGCTGCTGGACAAGACCGGCACTATCACTTTTGGTAACCGTCGTTGCGCGGCGGTGGTCGCGGCGCCTGGCGTCAGCGGTCGCGAGGTGGCCGAAGGCGCACTGTTCGCCTCCCTGGCGGATGACACGGCGGAAGGCAAATCCATTGTCGAATATCTGCGCGCCTTGCATCCCCAGGCCGAATCGTCCCTGGATGAGCTGATCGCCGTGCCGTTCAGCGCCGAAACCCGCTTGTCCGGTGTCGACTACCAAGGGCGCATATTCCGCAAAGGCGCGGTGGATTCGCTGCTGGCGTTCATTGGGCAGCAACGCAGTGACCTCTTGCCTGCGCTGTCGCGGGAAATCGACAAGATCGCCCAAAGCGGTGGCACGCCGTTGCTGGTGTGCGCCGATGGCAAATTGCTCGGTGCGATTCATTTGAAGGATGTGGTCAAGCCCGGTATTCGTGAACGTTTCGCCGAGCTGCGCAAGCTGGGCATTCGTACGGTGATGGTCACCGGCGATAACCCACTGACCGCTGCCGCGATTGCCGCTGAAGCCGGTGTGGACGACGTACTGGCCGAAGCCACTCCCGAGAAAAAACTCGCACGCATTCGCCATGAACAGAACGACGGCCGACTGGTGGCGATGTGCGGCGACGGCGCCAACGACGCCCCGGCGCTGGCCCAGGCTGACGTCGGCATGGCCATGAACGACGGCACCCAGGCCGCCCGCGAAGCCGCCAACATGGTCGACCTCGACAGCGACCCGACCAAGCTGTTGGACGTGGTGCAGATCGGCAAGGAATTGCTGGTAACCCGCGGTGCGCTCACCACCTTTTCCATCGCCAACGACGTGGCCAAATACTTCGCGATCCTGCCGGCGCTGTTTGCCTCGATCTACCCGCAGCTGGGCGTGCTCAACGTGATGCATCTGCAGAGCCCGCAGAGCGCGATCCTCTCGGCCATCGTGTTCAACGCGCTGATCATTGTGGTGTTGATTCCGTTGGCGCTGCGCGGTGTGCGGGTGCAGGCGGCCAGTGCGGCGGCGTTGCTGCGGCGCAACCTGCTGATCTACGGCTTGGGTGGGCTGCTGGTGCCGTTCGTGGGCATCAAGGCCATCGACATGCTGCTGACCGCGTTGCACCTGGTGTAAACCCACTGAATTGAGGAGTCTGAAATGTCCAATATCATCCGTCCGGCCCTGAGCCTGCTGGTGCTCATGACCCTGATCACCGGCGTTGCCTACCCGTTGGTGGTGACCGGCGTTGCCCAGGTCGCGTTCCCTGATCAGGCCAATGGCAGCCTGGTGCGCGATGCCAGTGGCAAGGTGCGCGGCTCCAGCCTGATCGCCCAGGATTTTACCGGTGACAGCTGGTTCCACCCGCGTCCTTCGGCCGGCGCCTTTGCGACCGTTTCCAGCAGCGCGAGTAACCTCGGCCCGAGCAACCCGGCGCTGGCCACTCGCGTGTTCGATGATGCGAATAAACAGCAGGTACCCGGCCAGGGACCGGTGCCATTAGCTTCGCTGACTACCTCCGGCAGCGGTCTTGATCCACACTTGCCACCCGAGGCGATTGCCTATCAACTGGCGCGGGTGGCGGCGGCGCGGAATGTGCCGGTGTCGACCTTGCAGCGGCTGTTGGATGAGCATATCGAAAGCCCGTTGGTGGGCCCGCCGGTGGTGAATGTTTTGGCACTGAACATGGCCCTGGAAAAACTCTGATCCCCTCCCACATTGGATTTCTCTGGGCCTGAACAATTGAAGGAACCCCACGCATGAGCGACTCCGGCCGCGCCGACGCACTGTTAGCCGAGTTACCCCGCAACGGCCGTGGCCGGCTCAAAGTCTTCCTCGGCGCCGCGCCTGGGGTGGGCAAGACCTACGCCATGCTCCAGGCAGCCCACACTCAGCTGCGCCAGGGCGTGAAGTTGATCGCTGGCGTGGTCGAGACCCACGGCCGCGCCGAGACCGAAGCCCTGCTCAGCGGCCTGCCGCAGCAACCGTTGCTGCGCAGCGAGTACCGCGGTGTGATGCTCGAAGAGATGGACCTCGACGGCCTGCTCGCCGCCAAACCCAAGCTGGTGCTGGTGGACGAACTGGCCCATAGCAACGCCCCCGGCAGCCGCCATGAAAAACGCTGGCAAGACATCCAGGAGCTGCTCGCCGCCGGTATCAACGTGTTCACCACGGTCAACGTCCAGCACCTGGAAAGCCTGAACGACCAGGTACGTGGCATTACCGGCGTGCAGGTGCGTGAAACCCTGCCCGACTGGGTGCTGCAAGAGGCAGACGAACTGCTGCTGATCGACCTGCCATCGCGCGAGCTGCTGGAGCGTCTGCGCGACGGCAAGGTGTATGTACCGGAACAGGCGCGCGCCGCCATCGATGCATTTTTCACTCAGACCAACCTGATGGCCCTGCGCGAGCTGGCGATGCAGACCGCCGCGGCACATGTCGACGATGACTTGGCCCAGGGTTATCGCCAACTCGGCCAGGCCGCGCCGGCGGTGCGCGGCCGTTTGCTGGTGGGCGTGGATGGCGATGCACAGGCCGAACGCCTTGTGCGGCATGCCAGTCGCGTGGCGCAGCGTCGGCACTTGCCGTGGAGCCTGGTGCATATCGATAACGGCCGTGCGCGGGATGAGCAATCGCGGCTGCGTCTGCAAAACGCCCAGCAACTGGCTGAGCGCCTGGGTGGCGAAGTGGTGTTACTGCGCGCAGGGGAGGTGGCCAAGACGCTGATTCAGCACGCCCACGAACGTCGCGCCAGCCTGTTATTGGTGGGGCAGTCGCGGATGCGTTGGCACCGCCGCCTGTTGGGTGGCGGTCTGGCGTCGCGCTTGCTGCGCAATGCTCGAAGCCTGGAAATCAACGTGCTCGACACCGATGACACGCCGGCACCGCCGCGCTTGCCGCAGGTGCGTGGCCTGGTGTGGTTCGATTACGCCCTGGCGGTGGTCGCCACCGTCATGGCTGCCGCCGTGGCTTGGGCGGTGTCCAGCGTGTTGCCGCTGCCGAATATCTCGCTGGTGTTTCTCGCCGCCGTGCTGCTGGTGGCGGTACGCAGCAGCCTGGGGCCATCCCTGGCATGTGCGGCGTTGTCATTTCTGACGTATGACTTTCTGTTTATCCCGCCGAATTTTTCCTTCGCCATCCAGCGCGAAGAAGATGTACTGACCCTGCTGTTCTTCCTGCTGATGGCGGCGCTCACCGGCAACCTCGCTGCCCGCCAGCGCCGACAGTTGCAAGCGTTGCGCGATACTCAGGAAGAAACCAGTGAGTTGCTCGACCTGTCGCGCAAACTCACGGCGGCCACTGATCGCCAGGCGGTGGTCAGTGCGGCGGCCCATCATCTGGAAGGCTGGAGCGACCTGGACCTGTGCCTGGTCAATCGCGACGACCAGGGTAGCTGGAAGATCGAGACCGGCGGCCCTCTGACCCTCACCGAAGCTGAACGCGCCGCCGCCGATTGGGCGTGGCAACATGACCAACCCGCCGGCAAGGGCACCGGTACTTTGCCGTTCGGACGTTGGTGGTGGTGGCCGCTTTCGGGTGAAGAGGGGCCGCTGGGTTTGCTCGGTGTCAGTGCCAAACCCGGCCTGGAACTGAGCGGCCAACGTCGGCGCTTGCTCACGGCCTTGAGTCAGCCGCTGGCCCAGGCCCTGGCTCGCGCTCAACTGGCTCAGGAACTGGAATCCGCGCGCCTGCATGGTGAAACCGAACAATTGCGCAGCGCCTTGCTCGCTTCGGTGTCCCATGATTTGCGCACGCCGTTGACCTCCATGCGCGGCAGCATCGACAGCCTGCTGGCGCTGGGGGAGGCCATCCCTCTGGAGGATCGCCGTGAGTTGCTCGAAGGCACCCGCGATGAGGCCGAGCGCCTCGACCGCTATATCCAGAACCTGCTGGACATGACCCGCCTGGGGCACGGCGCGCTGAAGCTGGCGCGGGACTGGGTGTCGCCCGGCGATATCGTCGGCAGCGCCCTCGGCCGTTTGCGCGCGGTGCTGGCGCCGCTGCAGGTAAGCATCGAGGTGCCGGCCGAATTGCCGTTGCTGTACGTACATGCCGCGTTGATCGAGCAGGCGCTGGTCAACGTGCTGGAAAATGCCGCGCGCTTTTCGCCGCCTCTGGGCCGTTTGCAATTGAGCGCGGGGGTGTTGGATAACCAACTGTTTTTCGCCGTGGCCGATGAGGGGCCAGGGATCCCCGAAGACGAGCGCGCGAAGATATTCGATATGTTCTACACCGCTGCGCGCGGTGATCGAGGCGGGCAGGGTACCGGCCTGGGCCTGGCGATTTGTCAGGGCATGGTCGGCGCGCACGGTGGGCATATCAGCGTGGCCGACGGCATTGAAGGGCGCGGCACTTGTATCACTTTGTTCCTGCCATTGCCGACACAGCCTGGCCTGGAGCGCGAGTCGTGAGCTACCCTCTTTCCTCCACGGATTTTGATTGGACACCATGAGCCAGACCGCGACGATTTTGGTCATCGATGACGAGCCGCAGATCCGCAAATTCTTGCGCATCAGCCTGGCCTCCCAGGGTTACAAAGTGATTGAGGCCGGTACCGGTAACGAAGGCCTGGCCCAGGCGGCATTGAACAAGCCGGACTTGCTGGTGCTCGACCTTGGCCTGCCGGACATGGATGGCCAGCAGGTGCTGCGTGAGTTTCGCGAATGGTCGACGGTGCCGGTGCTGGTGCTGTCGGTCCGCGCCAGCGAAGGGCAAAAGGTCGAAGCGCTCGACGGTGGCGCCAACGATTATGTGACCAAACCGTTTGGCATCCAGGAGTTCCTCGCTCGGGTGCGCGCGTTGCTGCGTCAGGCGCCGGCGGGCGAGGCACAGGAGGCCGCGTTGAGTTTCGGCCCGCTGACCGTGGACCTGGCTTATCGCCGCGTGTTGCTGGACGGCGCCGAGGTGGCGCTGACCCGCAAGGAATATGCGGTGCTGGCGCAGCTGGCGCGGCATGCGGGGCGGGTGATTACCCAACAGCAATTGCTCAAGGATATCTGGGGGCCGACCCATACCGAAGACAGCCACTATTTGCGCATCGTGGTGGGCCACCTACGGCAGAAGCTGGCGGATGACCCGACTCAGCCACGGTTTATCGTGACCGAGGCAGGGGTGGGGTATCGGTTGTTAAGTGTTCAGCCCTGAAACTATCCGGCGCCATCAGCCTCGCCACATCTTTCAACGCTGCTCACTCTCATACCGATCCAACGTATCACTGGCAATCTCGCGTCCCAGGGCGATCAATTCCGGCGCCTTGTAGAACTCGAAGAACCGGCACACCCGCTTCGGTACGTTGATCAACACATCCGGCGGATAACCGGCGATCTTGTACTGGGCCAACGACGTTTGCATCACCTCGAAACTCTGGTTGATCAGGTCCAGCAGCGACGCCGGCCCCACGTTATCGATGATGAACGACCCGGTGGCCGACTTCGGCGCGCCGGGTTTTTCCGGCGCGGCGGCGGGTTGCTGGGATTCGGGTTCGGCCGACTCCAGCCACGGATTGATCTCCGCCGCCTGGGCCTGCAAGGCCTCCTGTTCGAGTTTCATCAACTGCTCGGCCTGCTTGCGGCGAAACGGCAGATGCGAGCCGAGTGACTTCGCCAGGCTGTTGAAGCGGCTCTTGAACGCGGGCGGGCGCTGGATCACCGGCAAATGGTAATGCTTCTGGTTGGTGGCGTTGAGATTGACCGCGATGATCAGGTCGCAGTGGCTCGACACCACCGGCACGATCGGCAACGGGTTGAGCAGGCCGCCATCCACCAGCATGCGGTTGCCTTGCATCACCGGGGTGAACAGACTGGGAATCGCCGCCGAAGCGCGCATGGCCTGATGCAGGCAGCCTTCCTGGAACCAGATTTCCTGCTGGTTGGTGAGGTCGGTGGCCACGGCGGTGTAGGGGATGCGCAGCTCTTCGATATTGATCTCGCCGACGATCTTGCGGATTTGCCCGAAGACTTTCTCGCCGCGAATCGCGCCCAGGCGAAAACTCACGTCCACCAGGCGCAGCACATCGAGGTAGTCGAGGCTTTCAATCCAGTTGCGGTACTCGTCCAGCTTGCCGGCGGCGTAGATTCCGCCGACCACGGCTCCCATGGAGCAGCCGGCGATACAGGCGATGTCGTAGCCGCGTCGTTCGATCTCTTCGATCACTCCGATATGGGCGTAGCCCCGGGCCCCGCCGGAGCCCAGCACCAAGGCAACACGTTTCTTCATGGTCCATGTCCTTTATCGGCAGACGCCCACAATGCACCTATTGAGGGGGCGTCTTCAATCTTCGCCCAGCTGTGCAATATTTTTCCAGAGAAACGACGAGGCTCGGGTATGCTCTGGCAATAGGTACTACCGATTTCAGGCTAAGGACAAGGCACTTTTTGTTGTAGGTAACGTCTACACGCTACGACTGTTTTTCTATTTTTGAGGTGTCATCGATGAAAGCCTGGATGTGTGTGCCTGTGATCATGCTGGCCTTGGCCGGTTGTGCCGGGAAAACTGCCTACCGCGACAGCTGCGGCTCGCAACTGGACGCTGCCTGGAAAGAACTCGACTTGGCCAAGGCTGAAGGGTTTGCCGGCACCGTCAGTTACTCCAAGGCCTTATCTCTATTGACGGGCGCCAAGACCCAGCAGCAGTTTGAAGCCTTTGAAGGGTGCTCCAACAAGGCTGAGAAGGCGCGGTTCTATATCCGTGAATCGCGCGCCGGACGTTGAAGCGTAGCAGCGAGTAGGATTTTTCATCGGAAAGTGAGGGCAGAATGTCAGCGTTGGTCGATCAGTTAGTCGCTCAGGTCATTGGCCTGGAAGTAGGGTTACTGAGCTGCCAGGCTCGCCTTGCTGCCGTCACCGACGATGAAGCGTTGCATGATCTGCGCACCACGGTGCGGCGCCTGCGCAGCCTGTTACGGCCCTTGCGTGGGTTGCCGGGCGTCGAACAGCTTGAAATGGCCGCCCGCGCGGTCGGCCAATTGACCACGCCGCTGCGCGATCGCGAAGTGTTGGCGGCCTATCTGCACCAGCATGGTCATTACGCGGCGGCGGATCGGCGCTTGCGCTTGCAACCCGATGCTTATCGCCAAGTGGCGAAAAGTGCTGAAGTGGCGCAGTTGCTGCTTATTCTGGATGCCTTCCCGCGTTTCATCCGCGCATCCCAACATCAAAAACTCCTCAAGGGCCTGCGTTCGCGCATCGAGAAACGTCTGGCCAAGCAATGGCAGGCACTCGATGCGGCCCTCAAGGACCCCGAGCATGATCGCCATCGCCTGCGCTTGCTGATCAAGCGCGTGCGCTACGCCGCCGAGGCCTATCCCGAGTTGGACAGGTTGCCCGCCGACGCCATGTCGCACCTGAAGAAAGCCCAGGCCGCCCTGGGCGATTGGCACGACTGCTGGCAGTGGCTGGCCCAGGCTCAACATCAAGCGGATCTGCAGCCCTGTGTGGCGGTATGGCATAAAACCATGGCCAAAGCGGAAGGGCAGGCGGATCGCGTGTTGGATAAACTCAGCGCCGATTGTTTCTAAGTCGGTCCGGCTTTTGGCCGGAATGAGCGCTGTGCCTCTCCCGCTCGGTCGTTAAGATCCCCTCTCTGTAATTTTTGACGTGAGGTCGCCATGCGCTTCAGTGATTTGCTCGACGCCGTCCGTAGTAACCCGTTGGACGTCACCATTCCCGCTGAATGGGGCCAAGGTCGCGCGACTTTTGGTGGTTTGGTCGCCGCGTTACAGTACGAAGCCCTGCGCGCCCAGGTGCCGGCGGATCGCCCACTGCGCTCGCTGGCCATCACGTTTGTGGGGCCGGTGGCGGCTGATGTACCGGCCAGTTATCACGTGGAAGTGTTGCGCGAAGGCAAGGCCGTCAGCCAATTGCTCGGTCGCGTGGTGCAAGATGGTGAAACGGCGACGCTGGTACAGGCCAGTTTCGGTGCGTCTCGCGAATCGGAAATCGATGTGGCCAGCGAAGCGCCGCCGGTGTTCAAGCACTGGGACCAGTGCCAGGAACTGCCTTATATCAAGGGCGTCACCCCCGAATTCATGCGGCATTTGGCGATGCGCTGGAGTGTCGGCGGCCTACCGTTCACGGGCACCCAATCCCGCGACATGGGCGGCTGGGTTCGCCTGCGCGGGGACGTAAACGAAGAACCGCTGACCGAAGCGCATATCCTCGCCCTGGTCGACGCCTGGCCTCCGGCCTTGCTCCCGCACCTTAAGAAACCCGCGCCGGGCAGCACGCTGACCTGGACCATCGAATTCATCCAGCCGCTGCAAGATCTGACCATCCTCGATTGGTGCCAGTACTACGTCAATATCGAACACGCCCGCGATGGCTACGGCCATGCCGCCGCCGCGCTGTGGAGCCCGACCGGCGAGTTGATCGCCCTCAGTCGCCAGACCGTGGTGGTCTTCGCCTGAACCTCAGTGCCGATGGCGCTGCCGCCAGGCGCGCCACCAGCCACCGCTCGCCACAAAGCGCGGGAACGTCACGAACTGCTCGACCACCAGACGCTGCACCGCATCCTTACGGTCACTGAATGGCTCACTGGCCTCGACTTCCAGGCTATGGCCGTGACGCTGCAACGCCAGGCCGGCCAGGATACCGACGATGCCTACGGCAAAACTGGCCAGACTCAGGCTGAACACGCCCGACACGATCAGCAGAAAACCGATGATGAACAGCGGCACCGCTATCAGATGCAACGCCAGGTTGGTCGGGTGCTGGTGGTTCTGGGGGTAGTTACGCCATTGCCAGGCGGGAAGATTGGGGTGACGTTTGCCCATGATGGTGAATCCTCTGTCCGTTGAAACAACTTGGAAGGAGTTTAGGTGCGAGAGGGTGGGGTGGCGAATTGGGGTTGGCTATGGGGATCATAGTTACCGTTGTGCGAATAAGGCTTATGCTTTTTATCAAACCTCGTCTGACCAATTATGATCCGCTGGTTCAGGACAGTTTATATAAACCGAGGGGCCTTTCAGGGATAACCACTTGGCCTTGAATTCAATCGACGCTTCCTTTGATTGTGCGGTAAAAAAATAATAACCGTCCTCAAATTTTATTTTTGCAAAAAAAACTTCTCTGTGGGGGATATTTAATATTCGTAAGTTACTTATTTCGGAGCAGCTGAGTCCGAGTCGACATGTGTTATATCCTTTGTCCTTCCATTTTTCGGGCAGGTGATCAGGGAACTCAGGTATGTCAAAACCGATCCCTAAGTCAGGTTGGTCATTTTCTATGCTCAATGAGTGTATGTAAATCTTGCCTATTTCGATTGGATGACTGAATATTTTGTTAAAGAAGATCGTTCCATCAAGATTGTTCCAGTATTTCATTTTTTATCCTTGAATAATTAATGGTCTTTCGTTCCAGGAATGTTTCCAGTTCGTGGTGTATCAATAGGGCGCAAATTAAAGTGAGCACCTTGATCCCCCGCCCCGTTTTTGGCGCCAAATTTATGCCCTGCGCTGTGCTCTTGGATAACAATTTTGGAACCGTTCTCGCGAGTGAACTCGTACTCTCTTGTGAGAGTTGCTTTGTTTCGCTTGATCCGAAGCTTTCCAGTAGAGTCAGTGGCCGAAAACTATCCGGTTCCATGACCAATTTTTAAGGGAGGTATGTCATCTTTGGTTTTTTTAGCGCTGTGTTAATCGAGATTGCGCATGGAGAAGTAGCTCGCCTAGGGTGTCAATTGATCGCGCGGTAAGAGTTAACGTAGGGGAATCCCAGTCATGGTCTTTGATGATTTTTATTTGAAAGTGTCCCTTTGCATCGAATGAAGGAAACCAACCTACGTCAAGTAAGAAGCCGTCCGGATACTCCACCTGAAGCATGTCCTCCTTCAGGTTGTGTACTTGATCTTCAATCGCAGAATTTTCCAGCAAAGAAAGCTCGTCATAGGTGATGGTGCCTTGTATGAAACCTAACGAGATCATTTGGTTAATTTCCTGAATTCTTGCTCTGAAATAGGGTGGCCGTGAATTGTTTTTGCGCTTAATTCTATGCGGATCCAGCGGCTCGGAGCCCCCTCGCTTGCGCCGATGCTTTCAGCGTACTCCCTGACCTTCCAAGGTTTGCCATTCGTAGTCATCTTGCCGTTTTTATAGGCTTCTCTCTCCAAGGTTTCAATATCTATCCCTGGCCTGTACTTCGCCGGACCAGATTTTGTCGTTGCTAAGGCTGGTCTGAAATAGCCAGATATTTTCCGGCTATTAAGCCGTTAGCACTTTTCAAAAAACGACCCCGTCGAAATTTGACCCATTCTCTTCATTTTCAGCCCTTCCAGCCGCTGCAAGGCGCTTCGCAGCCGCCATTTGCTGTATTACACGCGCACCTCTCCTGTGCTCGCCAATAAATGTCGACGTACCATCCACAGGTTTGATAGGGCGAACAACGTCAACATCTGCGCTGTGTTCTTGGCCAGCCCCCGAAAACGCACTTTTTCATAGCCAAACTGGCGCTTAATCACCCGAAACGGGTGCTCGACCTTGGCACGAACCTGAGCCTTGGCTTTCTCGATCTTGCGTATCGCTTTGTACAAGGCACTGTGTTTTCCATGCTTTTTGTAAGTGCTGCGCCGGGCTGCAATCTGCCAAATAACCTTACGCCCCTCGTGCTCTTCGCGCTTCTCGACCCCGGTATAACCCGCATCGGCGCAGACCACGTTTTCTTCGCCATGCAGCAGTTTGTCGACCTGTGTGACGTCCGCTACATTGGCCGCCGTGACCACCACGCTATGAACCAGGCCAGACTCATCGTCGACACCGATGTGGGCCTTGGCGCCAAAATAATATTGGTTGCCTTTCTTGGTCTGATGCATTTCCGGGTCGCGCTTGCCATCCTTGTTTTTGGTTGAGCTGGGCGCATGAATCAGGGTGGCGTCCACGATGGTGCCTTGACGCAACGACAGACCACGGTCGCCCAAATAACCATTGATCACAGCGAGAACTCCAGCGGCCAGCTCGTGTTTTTCCAGCAGGCGACGGAAGTTGAGGATGGTGGTTTCATCCGGGATCCGCTCAAGGCTCAGACCCGAAAACTGGCGCAGGATGGTCGTTTCATACAGTGCTTCTTCCATCGCAGGATCGCTGTAGCCGAACCTATTCTGCATCAGGTGCACGCGCAGCATCGCCATCAACGGATAGGCCGGACGGCCTCCTTCACCCTTTGGATAGTGCGCCTCGATCAAGGCGATCAAACCCTTCCAGGGCACCACCTGATCCATCTCGATCAGGAACAATTCCTTACGGGTCTGCTTGCGTTTGCCTGCGTACTCGGCGTCGGCAAAGGTCATCTGTTTCATCATCGAAAAGCTCGGCGACTGGTGTCCGGCGATTTTGCCAAATTAGAAAGTCTTTTTCAGAGCTTCCCTAAAGTTTTGAATATTTCGTCTGTTTTAAGATGACTCGTTCATTTGGTGTCCTTTCCGGTGTGTATTTACTGAGTTGTAAACATGTTGATTACTTGAAGTGGTAGTCGTCAGGCCCATTGATGTACACACTAGGACCGCTAAATGAAATGAAATTAGCTTTAAAGTTTATAGATGCGCTGTTACTTATGGCTTCAAATGTAAAATAATTACTGTCTTTTTTGATTTTTACAATAAATACTTCGTGCACAAGGAATATTTAGAGTTTGCAACTCTGTGATTTCATTGCATGTTATGCCTATTCTACATCTGTTGAATCCTTTGTTTTTCCATTTTTCTGGTAGGTTGTCTGGAAAATCGGGTATATCGAAACCCATGTCAATACAAGGTTGATCATTTTCTATTCTTAAAGAAAAAAGAGCTACTTTTCCAATTTCGATAGGTGTGCTGAAGATTTTGCTGAAAAATATACTTCCGTCCAATCCATTCCAGTGTTTAATTTTTTCCTTCCTGGCGCTATTTTTTGTTACTGTGTTCTGTTGTTTTAGAAGTCTTCATCTTTGCCTCTAATGTAAAGATTAGGGTCGCAAATGGAGATGCTCTGAGCCTTGAACTCGATTAAAGAGCTTTTGTTGGTGGCTTGGAAGTAGAGCTGATCATTTTCCTTTGTTATTCTTAAAATAAAAGTGTCTCGGATGGGTATGTTTAGTATTTTTAGGTCGCTAATGCCATAGCAGTCAATGCCAAGTCTGCAAACGTTGTAACCTTTATTTTTCCATTTTTCCGGTAGGACGTCTGGGAATTCAGGTATGTCGAACCCAATACCCAAATTCGGCCGATCATTGTCTATTTGCAAAGAAAACAGCGTAATTTCTCCTATCTTGACAGGCTGGGTAAAGATTTTTTCAAAGAAAATATTTTTGTCTAGTTCATTCCAGTGTTTCATGTTTCCTCCTGAAAAAGTAGTGTGCTTCTGCACCGATGACTTTACCGTTGCGAGGTTGTTCAATAGGCCGTAAATTAAAATGTGTTACTTGATCTCCAAGCCCATCCGGTCTGCCGTATTTATGCCCGGCAGAATGATCTTGAATAAGAACTTGTGAGCCATCTTCTCTTGTAAATTGATATACCCTCGTCTCAATGGGGTGACCGGTAGTACTCAGTATTTTTTTATCATTCAGGTCGGTCATGTTCTCTTTTTTGTACTGTGTCGTCCGCCCGGTTTTCGGGTGGGTCATCACGTCTGGGCTCTGATTCATCGGTATATGGGCATCTCTTTTAGCTTGCCTGAAAGCCCCCTTGCGAGAAACATTAGGAATATCTGGTTGAGTTGGCGTGGCGCAGGCGGGATCTTTTCTTTTTGACCCGGGGCAATCTGCGCTGAGCCCCAAAGGATCTACCCACCCCGTAGGGTTGGGCACATACTGGTAGGCGTTGACCCCACCTGCCAGCTTCACGGGATCAGGCGTCAGGTAACGACCAATGTCTGGATTGTAGTAGCGATGGCGGTTGTAGTGCAGCCCGCTTTCCGGATCGAGGTACTGGCCTTGAAAGCGCAGCGGGTTGTCGACTTTTCCGATATCGAGGCGGCTGATTTCACCGTAGGCGCGGTAGTGGGCGGACCAGACGATTTCTCCGTCTGGAGCGGTGAGTTCTTGGGGCGTGCCGAGGTGGTCGAGTTGGTAGTGGTAGGGTTTTGTTTCCTGTGGACCAAAGCCTTCCAGCAGCACCAACGGCCTAAAACTATTGGGTTCGTAGAGATAGCTGCGATGACGATCCGCATGGTGTTCGGCGATGAGTTTGTCGCCCTGCCAAAAGAACTCGGTGGTGATGCCGTCCACGGTTTTGCTGATGCGCCGCCCAAACGGGTCATAGCGGTAACTCGCGGTCTGGCCGTTGGGTTGTGTAATACCGATCAACCGGTGCTGGCAGTCGTAGCGATATTCGGTAACGAGTTGATGCCCTTTGCCACGCCGTTCGCGGATCAGGTTACCGAAGGCGTCATAGTCGTAATGCCGGTCGCCCTGAATCATCAGGCGGTTGCCGGCCACGATGTCGGGTCCGGGGCGGTCTTGCATGAGCAGGTTGCCGGCGGGGGTGTGGGCGAAGCGTTCTTGCTGGTCTTGCGAGTGATCGGCGCGGATCAGGCGGTTGAGTGGGTCGTAGCGGTAGTGGTGTTCGCCTTTGCGGGTGTCGTTGAGGCGGGTGAGGTTGCCGGATGGGTCGTAGTCGTAGTGGCGTTGGTAGAAGTAGTTTTCCTGCTGGGTGATGGTGTGAGCGTGCAGGCGGTGCTGGTCGTCGTAGTGGTAGTGGCTGAGCAGTTGGCCTTGTTGGCGTTGGTGTTCCTGGCCGGCTTTGAAGAGGTGCGAGGTGAGCAGTGCGCCATTTAACTCGACGGTGGCGAGGTGGCCGCCTTTGGCGTGGTTGAACACCAGTCGGTTGTTGTCTGGCAGGCGTAGATGTTGAAGTTGGCCGCAGGCGTCATAGCCATAGCGCAAGGTGCCCCAGCCCTGATGTTCGGCGGTGAGGCGGTTTTGTGGGTCGTATTCGTAGGCCAGCGCCCAGTGGCCGTCGTCGACGCTGAGGAGGTTGCCTTGGCGGTCGTAGGCGTAATCGACCGTGTTGCCGTCGGGCAGGGTTTTTCGTACGAGGCGGCCGGCGTGATCGCGCTGGTAAACGGTAACTAGCTGACGACCGTCGTCGCCGTGTTCGGTTTTTTCCCGTAGGTTGCCGTTGAGGTCGTAGACGTAGGCGGTGCGCTGGCCGTCGAAGCCGATTTCCTGTTGGATCAGGCCGTTGGGGTGGTAGTCCAGTCGGTAGATTTCGCCGATTTCGTTTTCGATGTCGGTCAGCAGCAGTCGAGCGTTGTCGTAGCGGTACTTGACCTGAGTACCATCGGCGTTGATGCGGCGGCTGATCAGGTGCAGGCCGTCGGCGTATTCGTAGCGGGTGATGTGGCCGAGTTCGTCGCGTTCGGCGGTGATTTTTCCGTAGGGGTTGTAGCTGTATTCCCGCGTGGCACCGCCGGGGAGTACGACGCGAATTAGCCGACCAACGCTGTCCCATTGGTATTGGGTCAGCGCGCCTTGTTCATCTTCGCGGGCAATCTGGCGGCCCAGATCGTCGTAGCGATAGCGCTTGATGCCGCCATTGGGCAGTTGCTCTTCAAGCAACTGGCCGCGTTCGTTCCACACCAGGCGATGACAGCTGTGATCGGGATACCAAACCCCAATCAACTGCCCATATTTGTTGTAGCTGTAGTCCGTTACTTGGCCGTCGGGATCGGTCCTACGCGTCACATCGCCCTGATCGTTACGCTCGTACTTCCAGACGGCCTCCCCACGTCTTACAACCCGTACGAAGCCATTGTCATGCTCGTAGGATGTTGGTTCGTCGTCCCCTGGAAACAACGCCACCAAGCGTCCGGCATCGTCGTATTGATACGCCGTCACCGCCCCGAGCGGATCCTGCTCGACCGTCAGCCGGCCTTTAGCGTCGTAGGATTTGAAGTGCTGGGCGCCATCCGGATCAACACGCTGCACCAGCCGCGCCCGGTCATCGTGGACGTACACTTCCTGGCTGCCATCGGCGTTATGCACGTCCACACGGCCGTCATCACCCCAAACATACCGTGTATCCATCTGCGAAAAACTGGCCCAGTGCCGAACACAGCGCGCCGCCTTGCCGGAGCGTTCCCATTCCCAAAAGAAACTCGCCCCACCGGCCAGTCCACGCTCCAGAATGACGTGTTGCTTGTCGTACCGATAAACCTCGCTTTCACCTACCGCATTGGTCGCCGAAACGAGT